>JAEYPG010000049.1 GCA_023410975.1 Pseudomonadota bacterium | reverse complement strand
GCGCCGTCGCCAACCGCCGGCGATCAGCGCCGCCCAACCGCGTCCCACTGCGTTCGTCACGAGCTTGCATGCTCCCAATGAAACTTGCTCAGCCGTGACGTTGCAAGACATTTGTCAACCTACTTAGGGCTTGACTCGATGACGCAAAGCATGCGGAGGAAATGGGTCTGCACGCACGCATGCACTTCGCATCAACTTCGTTTATGTCAATCGTTGTTATGTCAATTTGGATGCGTAATCAACTTAACTGGCGCGGCACCCTGCGTGGCTGCTTCCCTGGTCCGCTTCGCAGCGATGGCTTTTGGCATGTCGGCTCGACCAGGCATGCAGTCCTGGTTGCCTGCCTGTCCATGCAGTCACTCGGCCCCATGCCATGTTGGCAGGCGGCCACCAACAATCTGGAAAAGGCCCGGGCCTGCCTGTCGATGTCCCGTCAGTCGATATACCGATGGACAGGGGCGAGGCAGCGGGCAACATGCGTGTATACGATGTTCCGCTATCTACGTGCCCTGGATCCCCGACGCAGTCTCGCAACCGCTGTGGCCTGGCTTGCAGTCGCGCTCTCGCTCGCGATCGCCCTGGCGCTGGTCGCGGTCGGCGACTACGCAGCCAACAGCATGCTGGCGCAACGCGATGCCCTCATGAAGCGCTTCGCCGGCCAGGTAGCGGCTGACCTGGAGCGGGCGCTGGCGAGCGAAACGCCGCCGCGCTCCGGCGCCCCGCTGCTGCCGTCCCGTGAGCGGCTGGCGGCACTCGTCGACGCCGCGCGCCAGCGCACGAAGCCCGACCCGCGTGCGCGCATCCTGCTGCTGGACGAGCGCCACCGCATCGTGTTCGAAAGCCACGACGAGGCGCCGGAGCCCTGGCTGCCGCCGCTGCTGCCTGGCGTCGCTCTCGTGCCGGGTGGCGACGGTACGCGGACGGTCGTCGTGACCGCGCCGCGCGAGGCGGCTTCACCCCTGGCCGCGCTGGGGCTGCGCGTTGCGGCCGTGCAGCCTGCCGAGGAGCGAGGCCAAGCCGGCAGCCTGCAGGAGAAGCTGACCGCCATCTCCATCCTGCTCAGCATCACGGCGGCCCTGGTCGGTGCGGCTTTCGCCCGCGGCCTCACGCGGCGGCTGGGCGAGCTGACGCTGCAGGTGCAGCGTGTCGCGAGGCAGGAAGCCGATGGCATCGTCGAGCCCAAGGGGCGGGACGAAGTGGCCGTGCTGGGGCGCGCATTCAGCCGGCTGCTGCAGGCGCTGCGCCAGGAGCATGACGACCTGGACCAGCTGACGCAGGAGCTGGAGCAGCGGGTGCAGGCCCGTACCCGCGAGGTGGAGCGCCTGGCCGCCGACAGCCGCTACGCGGCGGTGGTGCGCGAGCGGTTGCGGCTGGCACGCGACCTCCATGACACGCTGGCCCACTCGATGATGGAAATGCTGCACGAGATACGCACGCTGCGCATGCTGCACGCGCACGATCCGCAGCGCTTGGGCGCCGAGCTGGAGCGTGCCGAGGAGGTGGCGCGCCAGGGCATCAAGGAGGCGCGCGAAGCGGTGAGCCAGATGCGGCTGAACGCCGTGCGCGACCTGGGCCTTGGCGCGGCCCTGGCCGGCGCCGTGAACCGCTTCGCCGAGCGAACGGGGCTGGACGTGCGCTTCAGCGCGGATCCGCAGGCGGCCAGCTTTGCCGATCCGCGTGCGGAGACGCTGTTTCGCATCGCCGAGGAGACGTTGCGCAACATCGGCCAGCACGCGCAGGCGCTCCATGTGGACGTGGCGTTGAGGGACCTGGGCGATGGTGCCATCGAGCTGGCGATCAAGGACGACGGCGTAGGGTTCGATGTCGCCGAGCCGCATCCCGGGCACTACGGCCTGGTGGGCATGCAGGAGCAGGCGCAACTGATCGATGCTGAATTCGAGCTGCACAGCACCCCGGGCACCGGCACCACCGTACGGCTGCGGCTTCGCGTCGGCCCGGAGATGAGCTCGGGCAACAACGGCGTGAGGCACGCCGCGCCGCTGTCGTGAGCGATGAGAATGCCCCCGATGCAAGCCCTTGGAAACGACGGACCGGAAGCAGGCCGCGCTGAAGGCCCTGGTGCGCCGGTGAGTGGTGCGGATGCCCTCCCCGCACGCCGGCAATCCGCCGCGCTCGTGCATTGGCCCGACGAGCTCACGGAAGAATCGCCGCCGGGCCCGCGGTTTCGCTGGGGACAGCTGGCCGTGGCAATGGTCTGCATGGCAACCATCGCCAACCTGCAGTACGGCTGGACGCTTTTCGTCAACCCGTTTGCCGACCGTTTCGGCTGGAGCCATGCGGCCATCCAGGTCGCGTTCGCGGTTTTCGTCGTCACGCAGACATGGTTCGTGCCGATCGAGGGCTACCTCGTTGACCGTTTCGGCCCGCGTCCGGTCGTGCTGGCCGGGGGCCTGCTGTGCGCGATCGGCTGGGTGATGAACGCGTTTGTCGATTCGCTGCCGCTGCTGTACACGGCCGCAGCCATCAGCGGCACCGGCGCGGGCGCGGTTTATGGCACCTGCGTGGGATGCACCTTGAAATGGTTTCCCGATCGGCGAGGCCTTGCGGTGGGCCTGGTGGCGGCGAGCTTTGGCGCCGGATCGGCACTGACCATCGTGCCGATCTCGCTGGTGATCGAGTCGCGCGGCTACGAAGCGGCGTTCCTGTACTTCGGGCTGGGACAGGGGCTGCTCGTGATTGCGCTTGCACTGGGGCTCGAAGACCCGAACAAGCTGCTCAAGCACATCCGCACGCCGCCTGCGCCGGAGCACCTGCGCCAGTCCCGGCGCGACTACACGCCCAGCGAAGTACTGTGCCAGCCGACGTTCTGGGCGATGTACGCGATCTTCGTGCTGGTGGCCGCTGGCGGCCTGATGGCCACGGCGCAGCTGGCGCTCATCGCCCGCGACTTCAAGATCGACGACGACCTGGTGAGCATCGCGGGGCTGGTGCTGCCCGCGCTCACCTTCGCGCTGGCGCTGGACCGCGTGCTCAACGGCCTGACGCGCCTTGTGTTCGGCTGGGTGTCGGATCGCATCGGCCGCGAGCAGACGATGGTGATCGCGTTCTCGCTGGAGGCTGCGGCCATTCTTGCGCTGTATGAGCTGGGGGCACACCCGCTGGGCTTCGTGCTGCTCAGCGGCGCGCTGTTCTTTGCCTGGGGCGAGATCTACAGCCTGTTCCCATCGATCTGCGCGGACACCTTCGGGTCCAGGTACGCCGCGGCCAATGCGGGCCTGCTCTACACGGCCAAGGGCGTGGCCTCGCTCGCGGTGCCGTTGTCCAGCGCGCTCGTGCTGGCCTTGCACGACTGGCACGCGGTGTTTCTGATCGCCTTCGGGATGAACGTGCTCGCGGCGCTGCTGGCGTGGTTCGTGTTGCGGCCGATGCGGCAGCGGCTGCTTGAGCTGCCGCCGCCCTGAGCTATTCGACGCGGCGCTGGCGCAGCGCGATCACCGCCAGCTCGGTGCGGCTGCCGGCGTGCAGCTTCTCCATGATGCGGCTCACGTAGTTCTTCACCGTGCCCTCGGCCAGGGACAGCATCGTGCCGATCTGCTTGTTGCTCTTGCCCTCGGCGATGAGCTGCAGCACGTTGTTTTCCTTTTCGGTCAGCAGCACGGCCGGGTCCTCGGGCTCCTCGCGCCGATGCTCCGGCGGCGGGGCCGTCGCGGCCATGCGGCGGAACTGGTCGAGCACCTTGCGCGCGATTTGCGGGGTCATGCGCGACTCGCCGCGGTGCACCGCCCGCACCGTCTCAATCACCTCCTGCTCGGTGGCGTCCTTGAGCAGGTAGGCCATCGCGCCGGCCCGCACGGCATCGAACACCGACTGCTCGGCTTCCAGGGTGGTGAGTACCAGCACACGTGTCTGGGGCAGCGAGGCCGTGATCTCGCGCGTGGCGCCCACGCCGCCCTTGCGCGGCATGTGCAGGTCCATCAGCACCACGTCGGGCCGATGCCGCCGGGCCAGCTCGATGGCCTCGATGCCGTCGCCCGCCTCGCCCACGACTTCCATGTCCGGCTCCATGGACAGCATCAGCGCGAGGCCGCGCCGCACCAGGGCCTGATCGTCAACGATCAGCAAGCGGATGCGCTGGGCCGAGGATCCTTCCGTGCTCATGGAGGCCCATGTTAAGCGCGTCCCCGCCACCGTCCCGGCCGGCTGCATGTCAGGCCGCCTGCAACGCGCGTCGCTGCGGGCGGGTCAGGCGGCAGAAGGTCTCCGCCGACAGGTTCAGGAAGGAGGCCACGTCCTTGTGCGGCAGCCGGTCGGCCAGGTCGGGATGCCGGCTGGAGAACTGGTGCACCCGGCTCGGCGCATCCAGCAGCAGCAGCCCGACCGCGTGCTCGACCATCGCCGCACTGATCTGCACCAGGCGTTCGTGGAAGCGCGTCTGCACGCGGGGATGGCGCTCCAGGAACGCGGCCCAGTCGCCCATCGGCAGGCTGACCACGAGCGAGCGCTTGGCGCAGACGACCGCGAAGCCGGAACCGGTGTACTGCGTCCAGGCTTCGTACCCGGTTTCCATGTCCTGCTCCGCGGCGAAGCGCAGCGTCATCTCGCGGCCCTGGGCGCTGCTCACCACGCGCTTGAGCAGGCCTTCGAGCACGAAGAACTGGTGCAGGTCGCGGCTGCCTTGCTCCAGCAGCCGCTCGCCGCGTTGGCCTTCATGGACGCTGAGCAACCCGGCCAACTCGGCGTGTGCCGCATCGTCCAGGCCCGCGAGCAGCGGGTGGGACTTCAGCTGACAGCCGATGGTTTTGCGCAGCGGATGGTTTGACAGCGGGAACTTCATGCAGCGAACTCTAGGTGTCCCATACGTAGATTTGCGCTGCTGAACGTCACTGCTGCCGTGGGCCTTTCATCACGACTTCGCAGTGACGAAAGTCACGGCCGGACCCAGGGAAAGCACGAGCTTTTGCACGCGAAATTTCCCTGGCCCGCGCTGCCTCACTCCACGGCCTTGACCATGTCCTCCACGACCTTCTTGGCGTCGCCGAAGACCATCATGGTCTTGTCCATGTAGAACAGCTCGTTGTCCAGCCCGGCGTAGCCCGCGGCCATGCTTCGCTTGTTCACGATCACGGTCTTGGCCTTGT
>JAEYPG010000685.1 GCA_023410975.1 Pseudomonadota bacterium | reverse complement strand
CGCCCTGAGCCCTTCGACAAGCTCAGGACAGGCTTGTCGAAGGGCCTGTTGGCCGGTTGTGCCAGGGGCTTCGACAAGCTCAGCCCGAACGGGTTTTCTTTCAGTACCAATGAAGAACTGGAATCAGGTCCCGCAGAAGGTGCGGTAGCAAGCGGTCACCTCGGTCGGCGCCGGCTCGGCATAGCGGGCGTTCTCCGCCGTCTCCTCGAAGGGGTTGCGCAGCGCCTCCAGCATGCGGTTGAGCGGGCCGAGGTCGCCGTGGTCCGAAGCCGCGGCCAGGGCCTCCTCCACGAGGTGGTTGCGCGGGATGACGATCGGGTTGACCCGGCGCATGCGCTGCGCCCGCTGTGCGCCGGACTCGTCCGCGCCGGCGTCCTCCGAGGCGCAGCGCTCGCGCCAGCGCGCGAGCCAGTCGTCGAGTTTCCGCGCCTGGCCGAAGAGCGCGCGCAGCGGCGCCTCGTTGCCTTCGGCCGCGTCGGCCAGCCGGCGCCAGGCGAGCGTGAAGTCCACGCCCGAGCCGTGCATCAGCTGCAGTAAATCCTGGGCCAGCGCCGAGTCGGCCTCATCGCCGCCGGCATCGGCGTGCTGCAGGCCCAGCTTGGCGCGCTGGCCCTGCAGCAGCGCCGCGGCGTAGACGGCGGGGAACTCGTCGATCACGGCCGTCGCCTGCTTCACGGCCTCGGCGGTGGCGGGCTCGGACTCGTCCGCGGCGATCAACGGCAGCAGCGTCTCGCCCAGCCGCGCCAGGTTCCAGCGCGCGATCAGCGGCTGGTTCGAGTAGGCGTAGCGGCCATGCTGGTCGATGGAGCTGAACACTGCCGCCGGGTCGTAGGCCTCCATGAGGGCGCACGGGCCGTAGTCGATGGTCTCGCCGGAGATGGTCATGTTGTCGGTGTTCATCACGCCATGGATAAAGCCCACGTTCATCCAGCGCGCCACCAGCGCCGCCTGCCGTTCCGCCACGCGGCGCAGCAGCGCCAGGTAGCGGCCGGGCGTGCCGGCCAAATCCGGGTCGTGGCGCAAGAGGGCGTAGTCGGCGAGCTGGCGCAGCTTGTCCAGGTCGCCGCGCACCGCGAAGAACTGGAAGGTGCCCACGCGCAGGTGGCTCAGCGCCACGCGCGTGAGCACGGCGCCGGGCAGCACACGCTCGCGGAACACCGATTCACCCGTGGCCGCCACGGCCAGCGCGCGCGTGGTCGGGATGCCCAGCGCATGCACGCCTTCGCCCACCAGCACCTCGCGCAGCATCGGCCCGATGGCGGCCTTGCCGTCGCCGCCGCGCGAGAAGGGGGTGCGCCCCGAGCCCTTGAAGGCAATGTCGCGGCGTCGACCGCTGTGATCGATCACTTCGCCCAGCAGCAGTGCGCGCCCGTCGCCGAGCTGCGGCGAGAAGCCGCCGAATTGGTGCCCGGCGTAAGCCTGCGCCAGCGGTTCGGCGCCCTCGGGCAGTTGGTTGCCGGCAAACAGCGCCGCGCCTTCCTCGCTGTCCAATGCGGTGGCGTCCAGGCCCAGCTCCTCGGCCAGCCTGCGGTTGAGGAACAGCAGCCGCGGCGCCGTGACGGTAGCGGGCTTCCAGGGCACGTAGAAGCCCGGCAGGTCGCGCGCATAGGTGTTGTCGAAACGGAAGTTGAAGGCAGTCATGGGAAGGCTGGCGCTCAAAACGCCAGTGTGACGGCCCACACGAGTCCGGGTTGGGCCAGGGTCTAGCGGCTCATCCCTCGGCCGCCGGCGGCAGGGCGGACCCGGGGCCGGGAGGCAGCCCGGCCCCGGGCCATGCCCGGAGTTGCCAAGGTATCCAATACCGGGCGCGCAGCTTGCTACTGCTTCTGTTTGCCCCAAGCCGCGCGGTCAACCGTTCTCCCTGTGTCTTCCCAGTCTTTCTCTCGGTCAGACGACCGATTCCGCCTGCTCGTTGACAGCGTGCAGGACTACGCCATCTTCATGCTCGACACCGCGGGCTGCGTGCAGACTTGGAATGCCGGCGCGCAGCGGCTCAAGGGCTACGAGGCCGGCGAGATCATCGGCCGCTCCTTCGAAGTCTTCTATCCGGCCGAGGCCGTCGGCCGCGGCTGGCCGCAGGAGGAACTGCGGCGCGCCACGGCGCAGGGCCGCTTCGAGGACGAAGGCTGGCGCGTGCGCAAGGACGGCAGCACCTTCTGGGCCAGCGTCGTCATCACGGCGCTGCGCGACGAACGGGGGCGGCTCGTGGGCTTCGGCAAGGTCACGCGCGACCTCACCGAGCGCAAGCGCCAGGAGGAAGCGCTGCGCCACAGCGAGGAGCAGTTCCGGCTGCTGATGGAGGCGGTCAAGGACTACGCCATCTTCATGCTCGATCCCGATGGCCGGGTGCTGACCTGGAACGCGGGCGCGCGGGCCATCAAGGGCTACACGGCCGGCGAAGTGGTGGGACGACATTTCTCGATGTTCTTCACGGCGCAGGACGTGGCCGCGGGCGTGCCCCAGCGCGAGCTGGAGAGCGCGCACCGCACCGGCGGCATGGAGGCCGAGGGGTGGCGCGTGCGCAAGGACGGCACGCTGTTCTGGGCCAACGTCGTCATCACCCCGGTGCATGACGACGCCGGCGTGCTGCGCGGCTTCGCCAAGGTCACGCGCGATCTCACCGAGCAGCGCCGCATGCAGGAGCTGGAACACTCCAGCCGCCGCATGCACGAGTTCCTGGCCATGCTCGCGCACGAGCTGCGCAACCCGCTGGCGCCCATCCGCAACGCCAACGAGATCATGCAGCGCATGCCCGAGCTGCCCGCGCCGCTGGTGCGGGTGCGCCAGATCATCGACCGCCAGCTGCGCCACCTCACGCGGCTGATCGACGACCTGCTGGACGTGGCCCGCATCGTCAACGGCAAGATCGTGCTCAAGACCGAGTTGCTCGACTACCGCGACGTCGTCAACGCCAGCGCGGACGCGATCGGCCCGGTGGTCGCCGTGCGCAACCAGCGCCTGGAGGTGGAGCTGCCGCCCTTGCCGCTGACGATGCGTGCCGATGCCACGCGCATCTCGCAGTCGCTGCAGAACCTGCTGAACAACGCCTCGCGCTACACGCCCTCGGGCGGGGCGATCCGCCTGGCCGTGCGGGTGGAGGGCAGCGCGTGCGTGACCACGGTGGAGGACACCGGGCAAGGCATCGCGGCCGAGGCGCTGGAGCGCATCTTCGGCCTGTTCGAGCAGGAGGGTCCGCCGCACGGGCACGGCGAGAGTGGACTGGGCATCGGGCTGTCCCTGGCCCGCAAGCTCGTGGAGCTGCATGGCGGCGCACTGACCGCGGCCAGCCAGGGGCTGGGCCACGGCAGCCGGTTCACGATGGTGTTGCCGCTGGAGACTTCCAGCGCCCATCCGTCGCAGCTCCACCCGCCGCCCGAAAGCGCCGGGCCGGCCGCGAGCCGGCGCGTGCTGGTGGTGGACGACAACCGCGACTCGGCCGATTCCATGGTGGCTCTGCTGCAACTGCTGGGCCATGAGGCGCAGGCGGTGTACGGGGCGCGGGCCGTGGCCGAGGCGGCCCAGGAGTTCCGGCCTCAACTGGTGCTGCTCGACCTCAACATGCCCGACGGCGACGGCTTCTCGGTGCTGCGGCAACTGCGCGAGATCGAGCCGGGGCCGCTGTTCGTGGCGGCCATGACGGGCTACGGCCAGGAGGCGGACCGGCGCCGGACCGCGTTGGCGGGCTTCCAGGCCCACCTCACCAAGCCCGTGGGCATCGAGGAACTGGAGCGGGTACTGGTGGAGGCCGCCACCTTGTCCGCGTGAGGTCCCGCCATTTGTCTTGCAACGCGCGCCGGGCACGGGTGCCTGCGAGGAGCGGAGCTGCCGCAATGTGACTGCGGCTGCAGCAGGCCCGGCAGGCGCCGCGCCAAGCGCGGCGGCGGCGGCGGCGGCGGCGCTCAGCGTGCCTTCAGCCGCCGCACCCAGAAGTCGCCGGTGAACTGCACCAGGCTCACCAGCCCCACCAGCACGACGATGACGACGGCCATTACCGTGGTGTCGAAGCGCTGGTAGCCGTAGCGGATGGCGAGGTCGCCCAGACCGCCGGCGCCCACCGCGCCGGCCATGGCCGAGGCGCCGATCATCGACACCAAGGTGATCGTGAAGCCGCCCACGATGCCTGGCAGCGCCTCGGGCAGCAGCACGTGCCACACGATGTGCCGGCGCCGGCAGCCCATGGCCTGCGCCGCCTCGATCAGCCCGGCGTCCACCTCGCGCAGGCTCACCTCGGCGATGCGGGCGAAGAAGGGCGTGGCGCTGACGGACAGCGGCACCACCGCGGCCCAGAGGCCGATGGTCGTGCCCGTGATCAGCCGCGTCAGCGGGATCAGCGCCACCAGCAGCACGATGAAGGGCGTGGCGCGGAAGGCGTTGACCACCGACCCGGCCACGCGGTTGAAGCGCGGCCACGGCAGCACGCCGCCCGGCGCCGTGAGCACCAGCAGCACCGCCAGCGGAATGCCCGCCAGCAGCGCGATCAGCGCCGAGGTGCCCACCATCAGCAGCGTGTCCAGCAGTGCCTCGACGAGGCGCTCAATCATGATCGGCGACATGGCCCAGCTCCCTGGCGTGATGGCACAGCCGCAGCGCCTCCAGCTCCGCGGCAAGTGGTTGTGCGTTGGCGGCGGCGACCACCAGCCGCCCATGGCTGTGGCCCTGGATGCGGTCCACGCCGCCGTGCAGCAGCTGCACCGGCCCGCCCAGCGCGGCGGCCAGCCGTGCCAGGTCGGGCTCGATGCCGCCTTCGCCCGTGTAGACCAACTCCAGCACGCGCCTTGAGGGCCGGCCCGCGGGCGGCTGCGCCAGCAGCCGCTGCTGCAGCTCCTGCGGCAGCGACTGTTCCAGCGGGCGCAGCAGCGCGCGCGTGGCGTCGTGCGCCGGCGCGCCGAACACCTTCCATACCGGCCCGGCCTCGGCGACGCGGCCCTTTTCCAGCACCAGCACCTCGTCGCAGATCTCGCGGATCACGCCCATCTCGTGCGTGATCAGCACGACGGTCAAGCCCAGCTGGCGGTTGATGTCGCGCAGCAGCGCGAGGATGGATTGCGTGGTCTCCGGGTCCAGCGCCGACGTGGCCTCGTCGCACAGCAGGATCTCCGGGTGGTGCACCAGCGCGCGCGCAATGCCCACGCGCTGCTTCTGCCCGCCCGAGAGCCGGCCGGGATACGCGTCGTGCTTGCCCTGCAGGCCCACCAGCGTCAGCAGCTCCGTCACGCGCTGGCGGATGTGCTCCGGCTTCGCGCCGGCCACGCGCAGCGGCAGCGCGACGTTCTCGAACACCGTCTTGGCCGAGAGCAGGTTGAAATGCTGGAAGATCATCCCGACCCGGCGGCGCAGCTGCACCAGGCCGTCCTCGTCCAGCGCGGCGAGGTCCTGGCCGTCCACCAGCACGCGTCCGCTGCTGGGCTGCTCCAGCCGGTTGATGGTGCGCAGCAGACTGGACTTGCCCGCGCCGCTGCGGCCGATGATTCCGAAGATGCTGCCGGCTCGGATGTCCAGGCTGATGCCCTCCAGCGCCTGCACCGGGCCGGCGCTGGAGCGGTAGGTCTTGCCCACCTGCTCGAAGCGCACCGAGCCGGCCGCCAGGCGCTGCGGCGTGTGCGCCGGAGCGTCGGGGCTGGTTGAGGGCGCATCCGAGCGGCCCGGCGCCCGCGCCGGCACGAAGGAGCTTCTGGGCGCCAGGGCCCACGGGGTGGCTGACATGGCGCGCCTCACTGGTTCAGCCAGGGCAGGGAGTACAGCTTGGCCTCGCCGCCGAAGAGCTTGTGCACCTCGTCGCGCACGGCCTTGGACTCCTGGAAGATCTTCACGAACTTCCTGACGCGCGGGTCGTTCACGTTGTCCTG
>JAEYPG010000006.1 GCA_023410975.1 Pseudomonadota bacterium | reverse complement strand
GTCGATGGCCGGGCGCGAGAACAGCACCGGATCGTCCACCGACAGCGCCAGGCAACGCTCGGGCTCCACCAGCAGGTGGTAGTCCGGCGGCGCCAGCGTGACGGTGCCGCCGCGCACGGGCTGCTTGTCCAGCGCCTCGGCCACCGGCAGCGCGCAGGCCGCGCCCAGCAGCTCGGCCATGAGGCTCTCGCGGCCGGGAGGCAGGTGCAGCACCACCAGCACCGCGGGCGCGAAGTCGGCGCTCAGCGCGCCCAACAGCGACTGCAGCGCGTGCACGCCGCCGGCAGAGGCGCCGATCACGACGGCATCGGCGTCGCGCCGGGGGATGAAGTCAAGCGGCGGCGTCATGGCAGCTTCCGATAGAGGCGCTGCGCCGGGCACCAGTTTTCGAAGGCGTCGGCGTGCGCGCTGAAGCTCAGCGTCTCCCGGTTGCCCAGGCCCAGGAAGCCGCGGCGCACCAGCGCCTCGCGGAACAGGCCCAGCGCCCGGTCCTGCAGCGCGCGGTTGAAGTAGATCAGCACGTTGCGGCAGGACACCAGGTGCACCTCGGAGAACACGCTGTCGGTGGCCAGGCTGTGGTCGGCGAACACCACCTGGCGGCGCAGCGCGCGGTCGAACACCGCGCCGTGCGGCGAGGTGGCGTAGTGGTCCGAGAGCGAGCCCGTGCCGCCGGCGGCGAGGTAGTTGCGGCTGAAGTCGGCCATGCGCTCCAGCGGGTACACGCCGCGCTCGGCCTGCCGCAGCACGGCCGGGTCGATGTCGGTGGCGTAGACGATGCTGCGCTCCAGCAGCCCTTCCTCGGACAGCAGCACGCACAGCGACCACACCTCCTCGCCGCTGCTGCAGCCCGCCACCCAGAGCTTGAGCGAGGCGTAGGTGCGCAGCAGCGGCGCCACCTGCTCGCGCAGCGCGCGCCAGTAGGGCGGATCGCGGAACATCTCCGACACGTGCACCGTGAGAAAGCGCAGCGCCTGCTGGAACAGCGGCGGCTCGCGCAGCAGCCGGTGCTGCAATTGCGCCACGCTCGCGCAGCCGAAGTGCTCCAGCGCCTGGCGCACGCGCCGGCGCATGGAGGCGATGGCGTAGTCGCGGAAGTCGTGCTGCCAGCGCAGGTACACCGCCTCCAGCAGCAGCTTGACTTCCAGGTCGAACAGCTCGGGGTCCTCGTCGTTCGGGTCCATCAGGGGGTCGGGGCAAGCGGCGTTCACTTCGGGCACCAGACGCGGCACAGCGAGACCAGCCGCTCCACGTCGATGGGCTTGGCGATGTAGTCGTTGGCGCCGGCTTCCAGGCAGCGCTCGCGGTCCTCCGGCATGGCCTTGGCCGTGAGCGCGATGATGGGCAGCTCGGCCCAGCGCGGCTCGGCGCGGATGCGGCGCATGGCTTCCAGGCCGTCCATCTCCGGCATCATGATGTCCATCAGCACCAGGTCGATGTCCTGGCGCTCCAGCCGCTGCAGCGCCTCGCGCCCGTTGCGCGTGATCTCCAGCCGCACGCCCAGCGGCTCCAGCACGCTGGAGAGGGCGAAGATGTTGCGCGCATCGTCCTCGGCCAGCAGCACGCGGCGGCCGTCAAGCACGCTGTCGCGCTTGAGCGCGCGGCGCAGCATCTGCTGCTGCTCCGGCGGCAGCGCCGATTCCACGCTGTGCAGGAAGAGCGTCACCTCGTCGAGCAGCCGCTCCGGCGAGCGCGCGCCCTTGACGATGATCGACTTGGAGTAGCGCCGCAGCCGCTGCTCCTCGTCGCGGGTGAGCGTGCGGCCGGTGTAGACGATCACGGGCGGGAAGGCCCGGTCCTCCATGGCCGCCATGCGGTCCAGCAGGTCGTAGCCGCTGCCGTCGGGCAGCGCCAGGTCCGTGACCATGCAGTCGAAGTTGTGGGCGCGCAGCGCCTGCAGCGCCTCGGCCATGGTGCCCACGGCCGTGATCTCCAGCGAGCCGTCGGCCAGCAGCTTGCGCAGGCTCTCGCGCAGCGTGGCATCGTCCTCCACGATCAGCAGCCGGCGCAGCGGCTGCTGCAGCCGCTGCTCGATGGCGCCGATGGCCTGCGCCAGCGCCTCCTGCGTCGCGGGCTTGAGCAGGTGCCCCACCGCGCCCAGCTCCATCGCCGTCTGCCCGCGCTCCAGCGCGGAGGCGGTGTGCACCGGCACGTGGCGCGTGGCGGGGTCGCGCTTGAGCTGCTCCAGCACCGTCAGCCCCGAGCCGTCGGGCAGCATGATGTCGAGCAGGATGCCCTGCGGCTGCAGCTCGCGCGCCAGCCTCAGCGCTTCGGCGGCGGTGGGCGCGATCACGCCGTCGAAGTCGTGCTCATGCACCAGCCGCAGCATGGCCTGCGCGACCTCGGGCTCGTCCTCGACGATGAGGATCAAGCGCCCCGGGTGGCTGCGCTGCCCGTGGTCGTCGCTCGCCTGGGCGCTTGCCGGTTGCGCCTGCATCGGTGCCGGCGCGGCGGCCACTTCCACGGCCACCGGGGCGGCCGGGGATGCGGGCCGGGCCGGCGCTGCCGGCGCAGCGGCGACGCGCATCCCACGGCTTTCCACCTTTGCGGCTGCCGGTGCCGCCGCCATGGCTGGCGGCGGCAGCGGTCCGGCCGTGGGCGCCGCCTGCGCCAGGGCTTCAGCTTGTGCCGTCATGTCCACCGGCAGCTCCAGGCTGAAAGTGCTGCCGCGGCCAGGCTCGCTCTGCAGCGTGATGTCGCCGCCCATGCGCCGCGCCAGCTCGCGTGCAATGGACAAACCCAAGCCCGTGCCGCCGTACTTGCGGCTGGTGCTGCCGTCGGCCTGGCGGAAGGCTTCGAAGATCACCTCCTGCTGCTCGCGTGCGATGCCGATGCCGGTGTCGCGCACCGCGAAGCGCACGCGCGTGCCGGCGGCGGCGGGCTCCACGCGCAACGCCACCTCGCCGCGGTCGGTGAATTTCACGGCGTTGGCCAGCAGGTTGCGCAGCACCTGCTGCAGCCGCAGGCGGTCGCCCACGATTTGCGCCGGCGCGTCCGGGGCCAGCTCCACGCTGAGGCGCAGGCCCTTCTGCCGCGTCATGGGCTCGAAGGTGGTCTTCTTGCGCTCCAGCAGCTCGGCCAGCGCGATGGGCTCGGCAGCCAGGTCGGCATGGCCGGCCTCGATCTTGGAGAGGTCCAGGATGTCGTTGATGAGCACCAGCAGGTCGTTGTTGGCGTCGAACACGGCCCGCGCGTACTTCACCTGCTCGGCGCTGAGGTTGCCCTCGCGGTTGTCGGCCAGCAGCTTGGTGAGGATCAGGGCGCTGTTGAGCGGCGTGCGCAACTCGTGCGACATGTTGGCCAGGAACTCGGACTTGTAGCGGCTGGCTTCCTCAAGCCGCTGCGCATAGTCCTTGAGGTCGCTCTGCGCGCGGACCAGGTACTGCTTCTGCCGCTCCAGCGTCTGGGTCTGCTCCTCCAGGCGCACGTTGCTCTGCTCCAGCTCGGTCTGCTGCACCTCCAGCCGCGCCTGCGAGTCCTGCAGCGCGCGGGTGTGCTCTTCCAGCTCCTCGTTGGTGACGCGCAGCTCCTCCTGTTGCGTCTGCAGCTCCTCGCTCT
>JAEYPG010000679.1 GCA_023410975.1 Pseudomonadota bacterium | reverse complement strand
ACGCCGTCGGCGACGGTGGCGACGCGGGTGTAGACGGTGGTCACGCCCGCGGGCAGCGTGAAGCGGTTGCCGGTGAGCACGAGGGCGGAGCCCTCGGGGTCGGCGGGGTTGGTGAAGACCGCCAGCGCGGTGGAGAAGTCGCCGGCCTCGGTGTCCTGGCCGGCCAGGGCCAGCGCGATCTCGACGGGCTGCTCGGTGGGGCGGTTCAGCGTGAGGGTGAAGACGGCGGGGCTGCCTTCGGAGACGTCGTCCATGCCGGCCACGTGCAGCACGGGGCGGCTGTCCACGCCCTGCGACTCGTTCACGCCGGCGGTCGCCGGATCGTCCGCCACCGGCAGGCCCGACAGGGCGTAGGCCGTGCCGGAACCGTCGTCGGTGACGGTGCTGACGGCGCTGGCCGTGGCCCCGGTGCGGGTGGCGCCGTTCGTCGTGGGGTCCTGGGACCGCAAGGCCTGGTCGGCGAAGGTGACCGTGAGCCGGA
The DNA here is from genome assembly GCA_023410975.1 of Pseudomonadota bacterium. Lineage (GTDB taxonomy): Bacteria > Pseudomonadota > Gammaproteobacteria > Burkholderiales > Burkholderiaceae_C > Azohydromonas. The sequence continues at coordinate 5,576 of JAEYPG010000679.1, read as the reverse complement.
AGTTCTCCGCGCCCTCGTAGACGTTGTCCGCCACCGTGGCGACGCGCGCGTACACCGTCGTCACGCCGGCCGGCAGCGTGAAGCGGTTGCCGCTGAGGACCAGCCTCGAGCCGTCCGGGTCGGCCGGATTGGTGAAGATCTGGATCGCGCCGAGGTCGCCCGGCTCCGTGCCTTCGGGCGTCAGCGTGACCTCCAGCGTCGCCGCGCGCGGCAGCGGCCGGTCCAGCGTGATCGTGGACACGGCGAAGCTGCCTTCGCCGACGTTGCCCGCGCCCTGGACCGCCAGCAGCGGCCGGTCGTCGTCGCGCGTGCCCGTCAGGTCCTGTGCCGGGGTGCCGTCGGCCGCGGGCAGGGCGTTCGGGAACAGCGTGCCGGTGCCGTCGTCATGGATGGTGGCCACGCCGGTGGCCGAGAGCATGTCGGTGTTGGTTGCCGTCAGCGTGAAGGTCTTGCTGATCTGCGGCAGGTGGTCCTGCACCAGGGCCGTGCGCACCAGCAGTTGGTGGCTGCCGCCGGGGATGCCCACCAGGCTGCCGGGCACGTAGTCGACCCAGGCGCTGCCGTTGAAGACCTGCAGGCCGCTGCCGGTGTCGGTGCCGAGCACGGCATCGGTGTCCTGCGTGCTCGCCGTGTTGCCCAGCGCCAGCCGCACCATCTGCCCGGGCGTGCCGGTGACGGTGAACACCGCATAAGGCGAGCCTTCGTTGACATCGATCGAGTTCACGCTCACCAGGCCGGCTGGCGGGACGATCACAGGCGCCGGCGCCTGGACCGGCGCGGCCACGGGCGCGATGCCCACCGTGGGGACACGCGCGCCGCCGCCCAGGTCGAGTGCCGGGCTGGACGCGGCCTGCGCCGGCCCGCCGGGCTGCCCGGCCGTGTCGAGCTGCTGCACCAGCTGCCCGTTCGGATTCACCGTCTGCACGACGAAGGGCGTGATCAGCCCCTCGTTGGCCAGCTCCGTAGCCTGGCCCAGGCTGTTCATGCCGGCGGCCTGGTTGACTTGCACGCTGGAGGTGCCCGTGCCGCGCTGCGCTGCGTTGTTGTAGGCCACGAACAGCGAGCCCGCGGCGGACTGGATCTGCCGCGCCGCTGCGGCAAAGGCACTGGCATCGGCCGAGAGGCCCGAGGGCATGGCGCCGCTGGTGAAGGGCGTCGTGGCGGTACCCGGCTCGAAACCCGTCCCGGCGCCCTGCTCGCCCTGGCCCGAGACCGCCTGCGTCGCGCCGCTGACGGACGGCACGGCGCCGTCGGTGAGCGCCTGCAGCAGCGCAGCGCCGAAGCTGGCGGGCTGCGCACGCTCAAGCGGCGGCGCGGGCTCGGTGTCCGTGACGGTGGCCGGCACCGGCGGCCTGGCCTCGTCGGCCTGTGCCAGCAACAGCGCCGGCGCTGGGCCCGCGCCGCGTCCGGCCTGGGGGCGGGCATCGGACGGCAGGTCGGCCAGCGGCTGCAGTGCCAGCAGCGGCCGCAGGTCCTGGCCGAGCGCCTGGCCGATCTGCTCCCACAGCAGTTGTGCCTCGGGCGAAGAGGGGTCTGCGGCCAGGGCCGTGGTGACTTCGGCGGTCAGCTGTTGCAGCTCTTGCGCCGACCCGGACGTCAGGAGCTGTGCGAGCAGGGAGTGGACGGCTTCGGGAGACAGGGGACGGTTCATGGCGCTTTCGGACAAGGCGGCACGACCCGACGCCGCGGGCAGGGGCGGCTTCGGGCTCACAGGCGGGAGCAGGGGACGGAGGTTCAGCGGCGGGCGAGGCCGGTGAGGTCGGACAGGGCAGAGCGGGCGTCGACGAAGCGCACGGCGTCGAGGTCGAGCTGGCCGGTGGCCTGGAGCAGGGTCAGGGCCGCGATGTGCCCGTCGACCTCCGAGGACGCCAGGTCGCTCATGCCGTTGATCAGCGCCACTTCGGCGCTGAGCACGTCCAGCAGCGAGCGCCGGCCCAGCTGGCGCTCGGCGGTGGCCATCTCGAAGAACTTGCTGGCGATGCGCACCTGGTTGGCCAGCGTGTCATGGTTCTGCCGTGCCACCAGCAGGTTGCGCCAGGCGATGTCCACCTGCTCCAGCACCAGGTCGCGCGTCTCGGCCTCGCGCTGCACGCTGGCGCGCAGGTCGCGGTCCACGGCGGCCTGGGCGGCCGGGCCGGCCATGCCCAGATTGACGTTCCAGCTCAACTGCAGCATCAGCTTGGTGTCGTTGATGCGGCTGGTTTCGACGGGGGTGTCCCAAGTGTTGCGACGGCTGCGCTCGGCCGCCAGCTCCAGGCGCGGCATCACTTCGCGCGCCTGCACGGCGCCCAGCCGGTGCGACAGGGCCTGCGAGCGCAGGGCGCCGACCTGCAGTTGCTTGTTATTGCGCAAGGCGGCTTGGCGGGCGTCCTCCAGGCTGGCGGGCAGGCGCGACTCCAGCGCCTGCCCCACCTGCTCATAGCCCACGCGCGGCGCCAGTGCACCGAACACCGCGCCCACCCGGGCATCGGCGATGGCCTGCGCACCTTCGGCGCGCACGCGGCGCGCCTCGGCGCCGGCGAGTTGCACCTTGGCTTGCAGCACGTTGGACTCGTAGCCCCGGCCCAGCTCCACCAGCGAGGTCTCGACCTTGGTCAGGTTCAGCACGCTGGCCTCGGACTGGCGGGCGTAGTCCACCACCACGCGGGCGCGTACGGCGCTCCAATGCGCCGTCAGGCCCTCCAGCAGCACGCCGTCCGTGGTGGCGCCGGTGACGGCGGCGGTCTGACGCGTCACCGCCTCGGCCTCGCGCACCTGCTGGTTGCTGCGGCCAAAGTCGTACAGAAGCTGAGTGGCGCGCAGCGTGGTTCGGTCGGCATCGCGCGTCTGGCCGGGTATTGCTTCCGTTTCGTAGCGCTGCTTGCCCACTTCAGTGCTCAGGCTCAGGTTGGGCGTCCAGGTCCGGCGGAACAGCTCGTCCCGGCGCGACTGCGCCGCCTGCTCATCCTCCCGCGCCGCATTCACCCGCGGGCTGCGCTCCAGCAGGTCTTGGAACACCTGCCCGGTGCCGTCGGCCGCCTGCGCCGCCGAGCCCACGCACAGCAGCAGCACGCAGGCTTGCCGGATGGCCGAATACCGCTGCATGGCGCAGAAGTCGACGACCTTGCCAAAATTTTTGGCATTATTCTTGAAAGGCACGAAAGATTTCACAATTGCGACAATCATTTTGGAGGTGGTGGCAGTAGGGGCAGCGAAGAAAATTCCTGGCCTTGCTGTAATTGATCACATGCAAGCCGCCGCGAGGGTCTTATTCATGGAGGAAGTTCGTCCAGTCGAGATTTATTTCGCGGCAGCTGGAGGCTTGCGGACCGGCTCCTTGCCGGGGTTCGGGCCTGTGGGGCTCCATCGACAGGGCAGCGATTTACTTGAATGGAAATCGCCTTCCACATAATCGCTGCTTGGAGCCGCGGCAAATAAATCACATAACGACGGAGTTTTGCGGGCGAGGTGCCAGCACGCCGCCACTTATTTCAAGAAATGAGCTAGCCAGCTCGTTTGCTCGCAGCGGCGTACCGCGCGAGGCGCATTTATTCCCTGTGTAATGTCGAGGCCGACCGAAAAGCGGCTCTTCTCGATCGCTGTGACGCGGGTCGGCAAGCACGCCGGGAGCCCTCACCGGCAGCCGGCTGCCGATCGAAGGCCTGCTGCGAGAGGCGGTCTTTCACTCGGCCAGGAACTTCAGCGGCGCCAGACCAGGGAGTGCCACGGCACCGTATTCCAGCCGCAGCAGCCAACGCACCGTCGCAGACCGCCAAGCGCTGGGAACCGCCGGCCCTGCCCGCCGCTACCCCGCTGGGGCTACTTCTAGAATGAAGCGCAACCGGTACACCCCGACGCCGCAGGCGCACCGTGTGCTGCCATGTACGGGTTGTGTCACTGCGATTCCCATGAACAACAACATCCCTCAGCGGTCCTGCACCGGTGTGCCCGGCCTCGATGACGTGCTGCATGGCGGTCTGATCGCGCACCGGCTCTATCTCGTTGACGGCAACCCGGGCGCGGGCAAGACGACGCTGGCACTGCAGTTCCTGCGCGAAGGCATCCGTGTTGGCGAACGCTGCCTGTACATCACGCTGTCCGAGACCCGTGACGAGCTCCTCGCCGGTGCCGCCTCGCATGGGCTGTCGCTCGACGGCGTCGAGATCGAGGAACTCATCGGCCGCGAAGGCGACCTCGACGGCGATGCCGAGCTGACGATGTACCACCCGTCGGAAGTGGAGCTGACCGAGACGACGCGCCAAGTGCTCGAAGCGGTTCAGCGCATCAACCCCAGCCGCATGGTGTTCGACTCCCTGTCCGAGCTGCGGCTGCTGGCGCAAAGCTCGCTGCGCTACCGGCGCCAGATACTGGCCCTCAAGCAGTTTTTTGCCGCGCGCCGCTGCACGGTGTTGCTGCTCGACGATCGGACTGCCGAAGGGCCCGACTTGCAGCTCCAGAGCATTGCGCACGGGGTGCTGTCGCTGAACCAGCGCGCGCCGGCCTACGGACAAGCGCAGCGGCAGCTGCAGGTGGTGAAGTTCCGCGGCAGCGACTTTCGCAGCGGCTTCCACGACATGTGCATCCGCCGCGGCGGCATCGAGGTGTTCCCACGCCTGGCCGCCGCTGACCATGGCACTGACTTCGGGCCAGAGGCCGTGCCCAGCGGCGTGGCGAGCCTGGACGCGCTGCTCGGCGGCGGCATCGACCGCGGTACGACAACCCTGCTGCTGGGGCCGCCGGGCAGCGGCAAGTCCACGGTGGCCGTGCAGTATGCGCAGGCTGCCGCCGCACGGGGCGCGCATGCGGCGGTCTTCGCCTTTGACGAGTCGCGCGCCATCCTGCTGGCGCGCTGCAAGGGGCTGGGGGTGCCGCTGGCCGAGGGCACGGGGGCAGGGCAAGTGCATGTGCGCCAGATCGACCCCGCGGAGATCGCGCCTGGCGAATTCGCGGCGCTGGTGCGCGAGGCGGTGGAGGTGGCTCACGCGCGGGTCGTCGTCATCGACAGCCTCAATGGCTACCTCAACGCCATGCCCGACGGGCGTTTCCTCACGGCACAGCTTCATGAGTTGCTGGCCTACCTCAACAACCGTGGCGTGGCGACGTTCCTGGTCGCCGCACAGAGTGGCCTGCTGGGACCCAACATGCAATCGCCCGTGGATGCCAGCTACCTGGCCGATACCGTCATCGTGCTGCGGCTGTTCGAGCATGAAGGCCGGGTCAAGAAGGCCATCTCGGTGCTCAAGAAGCGAAGCGGCCACCATGAGGAGACGATCCGGCAGCTCTGGTTCGACGCCAGCGGCGTGCACCTGAGTGCCCCGCTGGTCGGCTTGCGCGGCGTGCTGGCCGGGGTGCCCGTGGAAAGCGGCCTGCAAGCCGTGAGCGAGGTTCCGGCCAGCCAGGACGTGCTGCCGTCCACGCCGCAATGAGCGAGCCCGGACAGCGTGTGCTGGTGCTGCCGCCCACGCGCCGCGACGGCGAGGTGACCCTGTCGCTGCTGGAGCAAGCCGGGCTCGACGGCGTGGTCTGCGCCACGCTGGCCGAGCTCAGCGCCCAAGTGGCGCAGGGCGTGGGTGTCATCTTGCTCACCGAGGCCGCGC
>JAEYPG010000678.1 GCA_023410975.1 Pseudomonadota bacterium | reverse complement strand
GGGCGGCCCTGGCCGCCGCCACTGCCCGGACGTCCCTGGCCCGGTCGGCCACCGCCGCCGCCAGGACGGCCGCCGCGGCCGCTGCCGGCGCCCACGCCGATCACCATGCGGCCCAGCACGATGGGCTCGGCCTTCTCGCCCGCCGGGGGCTCGAAGCCGGGCACCGTCTCGCGCGGGATGCTGCGCTTGATCAGCTTCTCGATGTCGCGCAGGAACAGCTCCTCGTCCGCGCACACCAGGCTCACGGCCTCGCCCTGCGCGCCGGCACGGCCGGTGCGGCCGATGCGGTGCACGTAGTCCTCGGGCACGTTGGGCAGCTCGTAGTTGACGACGTGCGGCAGCTGGTCGATGTCGATGCCGCGCGCGGCGATGTCGGTGGCCACCAGCACCTGCAGCGTGCCGGCCTTGAACTCCGACAGCGCCTTGGTGCGCGCGCCCTGGCTCTTGTTGCCGTGGATCGCCATGGCGCTGATGCCGACCTCGGTGAGGTAATCGGCCAGGCGGTTGGCGCCATGCTTCATGCGCGTGAACACCAGCACCTGGTGCCAGTCGCCCTGGCGGATCAGGTGCGCCAGCAGCGCCTTCTTGCCGTCGCGGCCCACGGGGTGGACCTTCTGCGCGATGGTGTCGGCCGTGGCGTTGCGGCGCGCGACCTCGATGAGCTCCGGGCTGTTGAGCAGCCGCTCGGCCAGCGCCTTGATGTCGTCGCTGAAGGTGGCGCTGAACAGCAGGCTCTGCTTCTGCGCCGGCACGATGGCCAGCACCTTCTTGATGTCGTGGATGAAGCCCATGTCGAGCATGCGGTCGGCTTCGTCGAGCACGAAGATCTCGACCTTGCTCAGGTCCAGCGTGCCCTGCTGGTGGTGGTCCAGCAGACGGCCCGGGGTCGCCACGAGGATGTCCACGCCGCGGCGGAGCTTGTCGATCTGCGGCTGCATGCCCACGCCGCCGAACATCACCATGCTGGTGAGCTTCAGGTACTTGCCGTAGGTGCGCACGCTCTCCTCGACCTGCGCCGCCAGCTCGCGCGTGGGCGTGAGGATGAGGGCGCGGATGGGCATGCGGCCGCGCGCGTCACGGGACGCCGGCTGGGCGGCGAGCCGATGCAGCAGCGGCAAGGTGAAACCGGCGGTCTTGCCGGTGCCGGTCTGGGCGCCGGCCAGCAGGTCACCGCCGCGCAGCACGGCGGGGATGGCCTGGGACTGAATCGGGGTGGGCGTTTCGTAACCCTGCTCGCGAACGGCGCGCAGGATGGGCTCGGCCAGGCCGAGGTCTTGGAAGTTCATGCAATGGGCCCCCGCAGGGGGCTCTGGGCGCGCCAGCTACCGCTGCGTCAGCAGGGCACCAGTCGGGCGGCACGACAAAAGAGATGGTCCGAAACGACTGCGGCGCCATGACTGGAAGCGGCGCCGCGTGGGGGATTGTAGTCAGGAGGAACCCTAAGCCCGGCGCGCGGTCTTTCAATGACGCCCTCAGGGCCGGGTTTGGCGTGAAAGGCGACAATAACGGGTTCGGCCGTCCTTCCCCGCACGGCCTCTTCTTAGTCATCCAGCGAAGAAAAGCCCATGGCCCAGTACGTGTTCACGATGAACCGCGTCACCAAGACGGTTCCCCCCAAGCGCCAGATCCTCAAGGAGGTCTCGCTGTCCTTCTTCCCGGGCGCCAAGATCGGCGTGCTGGGCCTCAACGGCTCGGGCAAGTCCACGCTGCTCAAGATCATGGCCGGCCTGGACAAGGAGATCGACGGCGAGGCCGTGCCCATGCCCGGCATCAAGATCGGCTACCTGCCCCAGGAGCCGCAGATCGACGCCGCCCTGACCGTGCGCGAGGCGGTGGAGCAGGGCATCGGCGGCGTGCTGGAGGCCAAGAAGCGGCTGGACGAGGTCTATGCCGCCTACGCCGAGCCCGATGCCGACTTCGACAAGCTCGCCGCCGAGCAGGCCGAGCTCGAAGCCATCATCGCCGCGGCCGGTAGCGAGAACACCGAGCACCTGCTGGAGATCGCCGCCGACGCCCTGCGCCTGCCGCCCTGGGACGCCACCATCGGCAACCTCTCCGGCGGCGAGAAGCGCCGCGTGGCGCTGTGCCGGCTGCTGCTGTCCAAGCCCGACATGCTGCTGCTCGACGAACCCACCAACCACCTGGACGCCGAGTCGGTGGAGTGGCTGGAGCAGTTCCTGCAGCGCTTCGGCGGCACCGTGGTGGCCATCACCCACGACCGCTACTTCCTGGACAACGCCGCCGAGTGGATCCTCGAACTCGACCGCGGCCACGGCATCCCCTGGAAGGGCAACTACTCCGACTGGCTGGACCAGAAGGAAAAGCGCCTGGAGCAGGAGCAGAAGACCGAAGACGCGCGCATGAAGGCCATGAAGCAGGAGCTGGAGTGGGTGCGCAAGAACGCCAAGGGCCGTCAGGCCAAGAGCAAGGCGCGCCTGGCCCGCTTCGAGGAGCTGAGCGACGTCGAATACCAGAAGCGCAACGAGACCAACGAGATCTTCATTCCCGTGGCGGAGCGCCTGGGCAATGAGGTCATCGAGTTCAAGAACGTCTCGAAGTCCTTCGGCGACCGGCTGCTGATCGACAACCTGAGCTTCAAGGTCCCGGCCGGCGCCATCGTCGGCATCATCGGCCCCAACGGCGCCGGCAAGTCGACGCTGTTCCGTCTGATCCAGGGCGTGGAGCAGCCCGATGCGGGCGAGGTCAGCATCGGCAAGACCGCCAAGCTCGCCTTCGTGGACCAGAGCCGCGAAGGCCTGGCCGGCGACAAGACGGTGTGGGAGGACGTCTCCGGCGGCCTGGACAACATCGTGGTGGGCAAGTTCGTGATGCCCTCGCGCGCCTACATCGGCCGCTTCAACTTCAAGGGCAACGACCAGCAGAAGCTGGTCAAGAACCTCTCCGGCGGTGAGCGCGGCCGCCTGCACCTGGCCAAGACGCTGGCCCAGGGCGGCAACGTGCTGATGCTGGACGAACCCTCCAACGACCTCGACGTCGAAACCCTGCGCGCGCTGGAAGACGCGCTGCTGGAGTTCGCCGGCAGCGCCATGGTCATCAGCCACGACCGCTGGTTCCTGGACCGCATCTGCACCCACATCCTGGCCGCCGAGGGCGACAGCCAGTGGTACTTCTACGACGGCAACTACCAGGAGTACGAGGCCGACAAGAAGCGCCGCCTGGGCGAGGAAGGTGCGCGTCCGCACCGCCTGCGCTTCAAGGCCCTGAAGTAAGGCGCCTGCCCGGGGCGCGCTTCGGCGCGGTGGCGCGCCCCGTCAGAACCGTGAACGAATCCGCGCCGCGGGCGTGGCGACCTGCGGAACCCGGGTGCCACGGGCAAAGTCCTAGGACTGCCACGCCAGGGGCCGGGGGCGGCGGGGCGGCCGTCCCCTCCCGCCGTGCCGCTCGCGATGTCGTCCCGCCGTTCCCCCTCGCTTCTTTCTCGGGCCCTGGCGCCCGCGCTGCTGCCGCTGCTGCTGGGCGGATGCGCCTCGGTGCAGATGCCGCAGTTCCTGCAGAGCCTGGTCCCGTTCGCCTCCGGCTCGCCCTCGTCGAGCGAGCTCACGCCCAAGCCGCCCGGCGCACCGCTGGCGGCCCCGGCCACGCCGCCGGGCGCGCTGCAGCCCTTTGCCAGCGTGATCCGCGGTGCGCGCCGCACCGAGGGGCTGATCACGCTGTGGCAGAAGGACGACAAGGTCTGGCTGGAGCTGAGCCCTGAGGACTTCAACCGGCCCTTCTTCCTCGCGCCCAAGATCGCCCAGGGCATCGGCGAGGGCGGCGTGCTGGGCGGGCTGATGGTGCAGCGCAACGGCAAGGTCGGGCGCGCGCAGATCGTGGAGTTCCGCCGCGTGCACAACCAGGTGCAGATGGTGGCGAAGAACCCCGAGTACGTCGCGCGCGAGGGCACGCCGCAGGCGCGCGCGGTGGAGGCCGGCTTCGCGCAGAGCCTGCTGGCCAGCTCCGCCGTCGCCAGCCAGCCGCACCCCGAGCGCAAGAGCGTGCTGGTGGAGGCCAACCCGCTGTTCCTGGTGGACCTGCTGGGGCTGTCGCAGTCGCTGCAGCGCGCCTACCGCCAGGGCTACGCGCTGGACACGCGCCACACCGGCTTCACCAGCGTGCGCGCCACGCCGGAGCAGGTGGTGTTCAACGTGCAGGCGCATTTCGCCACCGCGACCATCGCCTCCGCCACACCCGGGGCCCCGCCCGGTGCGCCGCAGCCCAGTGCGCCGGACACGCTGCCCGACGCGCGCAGCATGTTCCTGGGCCTCTACTACTCGCTGGCCAAGCTGCCCGAGGCGCCGATGAGGCCGCGCAAGGCCGACCCGCGCGTGGGCCACTTCACGACCGTGGTGCAGGACTTCAGCGACGACCTCACGCGCACGCCGCGCCAGCGCTTCGTCAACCGCTGGCGCCTGGAGAAGCAGGACCCGGCGGCGGCGCTGTCCGAGCCGGTGAAGCCCATCACCTTCTGGCTCGACCGCACCATTCCCGAGAAGTACCGCGACGCCATCTCGCGCGGCATCCTGGCCTGGAACGCCGCCTTCGAGCCGCTGGGCTTCAAGGATGCGATCCGCGTGCAGGTGCAGCCCGAAGGCGCTGACTTCGATACCTTCGACGTGGGCTACCCCTCGGTGCGCTGGATGACCAACGCCGAGGCCAGCTTCGGTGCCATCGGGCCCAGCCAGGTCGATCCGCGCACGGGCGAGATCCTGGATGCGGACATCAGCTTCGAGAGCCTGTCCTCGCGCGCCATCCGCACGCTGCGCTCGCAGGTGCTGAGCTCCAAGCTGGGCCTGGAGTGGCCGGCGCTGATGCAGTCCGGCCCCGGCCCGGACGCGCAGATGTCTCCGGTCCAGCGCGAGGTGGGCGGCGTGCAGACGGCGATTTCCCAGGCACACGGCGACACCTGCCAGCACGCCGAGGTGGCGGCCGAGCAGCTGGGCTACGCGCTGGATGTGCTGGAGGCCCGGGGCGAGCTCGACCCGGCCAGCCCCGAGGCGCAGCAGTTCGTGCTGGACTACCTCACCGACACCGCCATGCACGAGGTCGGCCACACGCTGGGGCTGCGCCACAACTTCCGCGCCTCGCGGCTGTACACCGACGCGCAGCTCTCCGATCCCGAGTTCACGCGCACGCACAGCCTCACCGGCTCGGTGATGGAGTACGCGCCCATCAACCTGCCGCGCAACGGGCAGAAGGGCGGCACGCCGTTCCAGACCAAGCTCGGTCCCTACGACTACTGGGCCATCGAGTACGCCTATAGAACCTTCCCGCCGGGCACGAGCGCGAAGGAGGAGGAGGCCCAGCTCGCGCGCATTGCCGCGCGCAGCAGCGAGCCGGGGCTGAGCTTCGGCACCGACGAGGACAACTACCTGGGCGTCGATCCCGAGACGCTGATGTTCGACCTCAGCAGCGACGTGCTGGAGTTCGCGGGCAAGCGCATGGAGATCGCGCGCGAGTTGCTGCAGCGGCTGGAGACGCGCCCACTCAAGCCCGACGAGGACTACGCCGTGCTGCGCCGCGCCGTGCTGTACGCGGTGCGCGACGCCGGCCGTGCGGCGGGCCTGGTGGCGCGGCAGATCGGCGGCGTGCGCACGCTGCGCGAC
>JAEYPG010000656.1 GCA_023410975.1 Pseudomonadota bacterium | reverse complement strand
CAGAGCCTGAAGATGGAAATGCCCACCGTGCCCTACAAGGGCACCGGCCCAGCCATGACCGACCTCATGGGCGGCCAGGTGGACCTGATGTGCGACCAGACCACCAACACCTCGGCGCAGATCGCCGCGGGCAAGGTCAAGGCCTACGCCGTGACCACGCTCAAGCCGCTGGCCACCCCGGCGCTGTCCAAGCTGCCCACGCTGGACGCCTCCGGCCTCAAGGGCTTCAACGTGACCATCTGGCACGGCCTGTACGCGCCCAAGGGCACGCCCAAGGCGGTGGCGGACAAGGTCAACGCCGCGCTGAAGACCGCGCTGAAGGACCCGGGCTTCATCAAGCGCGAGGAGGACCTGGGCGCCGTGGTGGTCACGGACGCACGCGTCAACCCGGCCGAGCACAAGAAGTTCGTCTCCGACGAGATCGCCAAGTGGACGCCGGTGATCAAGGCCGCCGGTCAGTACGCGGACTGAGAATTTCCGTCTTTTGATTTCCACTTCAAGTCGTCAGTGAAAGACCACCGTTCGCCCTGAGCTTGTCGAAGGGCCTGTTGGCCGGCTGTGCCGGGGGCTTCGACAGGCTCAGCCCGAACGGGCTTTCTTTCAGTGCCAACGAAGAACTGGAATGAAACAAAAGCCGCCCCCGGGCGGCTTTTTCACGCGCCGTCGGCCTGTCCTGCCGGTGCCACCGAGGCGCCCTGGATGCCGTGCCGCGCCAGCGCCCGGGCCACGAAGCCGCTGGCCTTCATGTCCTCGACGAAGGCCGCCAGCGCCTGCGCCGCCGCCGCCCCGCGGCTCTTGGGTACGCCCATGGCCTGGCGGATCACCATGAAGCGCCCCGGCAGCAGCCGCAGCCCGCCGATGCGCGCCGCGTCGGCTTCGAGCTGCTGCTTCACGCCGGCCGCGACGTCGGCCCGCTCGCCCAGCGCCATGAAGGTGTCCACCACCGTGGGCGAGGTGGGCGAGCGCTCGATGCGCGCGGCCTTCAGCTCGCGCGTCAGGAACAGGTCGTAGGCGCTGCCTTTGCCGACCACCACCACGCGGCCGTCGCGGTCCACCTCCTCATTGGCGCGAATGGGCGAGCCCTCGCGCACCAGGTAGCAGCCCTCGATCAGCACGTAGGGGGCGGTGAAGGCGATGTCCGCGCCGCGCAGCGGGTCGATGGCGAAGAAGCCGACGTCGGCGCGCTCCTGCGCCACCACCTCCACCGACTTGCCGGCGGCGTCCACCACCACCAGCTCCAGTTCCACGCCCAGGCGCCGGGCCAGCTCGGTGGCGAGGTCCACGGAAACGCCCTTGGCAGCGCCGGTGGCCGCGTCCGTGCCGGCCAGGATGGGGTTGCCCAGGTTGATGGAAGCGCGCAGCCGGCCGGTGGGGGCGAAGGCGGCGACGAGGTCCTTGTCGATGTTCATGGCGTTGTTCTCCCGCTTCAGGCGCGGGCCGGCTGGGCCGCGGCCTGCCTTTCGGCGATGGTCTTCTTGAGGATGGAGGGAATCACGCCGCCGTCGCGCAGCAGCGCCACTTCCAGCTGTGTTTCCACCGCGGCGGTGGCCGTCAGTTCCTCGACGCGGCCGTCGCGGCGCAGCACGCGCACGGGCACCGGCCCACGCGGCGACAGGGTTTCAGGCGCCGCGTCCACCTCGATGCGGTCGCCCGGCAGCAGCTGCAGCGACTTCGGATCGGCTCCTTCGGGCAGCCGCAGCGGCAGGATGCCCATGCCGATCAGGTTCGAGCGGTGGATGCGCTCGAAACTCATCGCCAGCACGGCGCGGATGCCCAGCAGCCGCTGGCCCTTGGCGGCCCAGTCGCGCGAGGAGCCGGTGCCGTAGCGTTCGCCGGCCACCAGCACCACCGCCTCGCCCGCCTCGCGGTAGCGCCGCGCCACGTCCCAGATCGGCTGCACGTCGCCGCTGGGCACGTGCAGCGTGTGCGCCACCGGCATGCCCGGACGCAGCAGGTTCACCAGCGACTTGCTGTGGAAGGCCGCGCGCAGCATCACCTCCCAGTTGCCGCGCCGCGAGGCGAAGACGTTCAGGTCGTTGCGGTCGTCGCCGCGCTCGACCAGGAAGTCCGCCACCAGGCTGTCGGGCGGGATGGCGCTGGCCGGCGAGATGTGGTCCGTCGTGACGTCGTCGCCCACCACCAGCAGCGGGTACGCGGCGTAGCGGCCGAGCTGGCTGCCCTCCGCGGCGGAGGCGAAGGGCGGGCGGCGCAGCGCGGTGGACGCCGGGTCCCAGGGGAAGCGGGCTCCTTCGGGAGCCTCCAGCGCCTGCCACATCGGGTTGGCGCTGGCGATGGCGAACTCGCGCCTGAAGTCCTCGCGGTCCAGCGCCTGCGCCACGTATTGCGCCACCTCCTCGCTCGTGGGCCACAGCATGGCCAGCGACACGGGCTCGCCGTCTGCAGCGAGCTGCACCGGCTCCCGGCCCAGGTCGACCTCGGCATTGCCCGCCAGCGCGAAGGCCACCACCAGCGGCGGCGACATGAGGAAGCCCAGGTCCAGGTCCGGGTGCACGCGGCCGGGGAAGTTGCGGTTGCCCGAGATCGCGGCCACCGGGTGGATCGTGCCCTTGGCGCGCTCCTCGCGGATCACGTCCGGCAGCGGCCCGGGGTTGCCGATGCAGGTGGCGCAGCCATAGCCCACGATGTCGAAGCCCACCGCCGACAGGTCCTCGATCAGCCCGGCGCGCTCCAGGTACGCCGCCGCAGCCGGGGAGCCGGGTGACAGGGAGGTCTTCACCCAGGCCGGCACCTTCAGCCCGCGCTGGCGCGCCTTGCGCGCCAGCAGCCCGGCGGCGATCAGCAGCGCCGGGTCGGAGGTGTTGGTACAACTGGTGATGGCCGCCACCGCCACCGGGTGGCGCGGCATCGACGCGTGCGGCTCGGTGGGCGTGAAATGGCGCGCGGCCAGCACGCGGGCGGCATCGCCGTAGGCCAGCAGGTCCTGCGGGCGCTGCGGGCCGGCGATGTGCATGCCCACGCTGTCCAGGTCGATCTCGATGCCGCGGGTGAAGCGGGGTTGCGCTTCGGGGTCGAACCACAGCCCGGCGCGCCGGGTATAGGCCTCCACCAGCGCGACGTGGGCCTCGGAGCGGCCGGTGATGCGCAGGTAGTCCAGCGTCTGCCCGTCCACCGCGAAGAAGCCTGTGGTGGCGCCGTACTCGGGCGCCATGTTGGCCACCACCGAGCGCTCGCCGGCCGTGAGCGTGGACACGCCGGGGCCGCAGAACTCGACGAACTCGCCCGACACGCCGATGGCGCGCAGGCGCTGCGTCACCGTCAGCGCCAGGTCCGTGGCCAGCACGCCCGCTCGCAATGCGCCGGTGAGGCGCACGCCGATCACCTCCGGCACGCGCAGCATGGTGGGCATGCCGAACATCACCGTCTGCGCTTCCAGCCCGCCCACGCCCCAGCCCAGCACGCCGATGCCGTTGACCATGGGCGTGTGGCTGTCGGTGCCCAGCATCACGTCGGGCACGGCCCAGGCCTCGCCGGCGCGCTGCTCGGTGGTGACCACCGTGGCGAGCTGCTCCAGGTTGATGGTGTGCATGATCCCGGTGCCCGGCGGGTTGATGCGCACGCCGCGCAGCGCCTTGGCGGCCCAGCGCAGGAAGCGGTAGCGCTCGCGGTTGCGCCGCAGCTCGTGCTGCAGGTTCAGCTGCGGGGCGTCGCGGCGGCCATAAGCCTCCACCGCCAGCGAATGGTCCACCGACACGTCCACCGGCAGCCGCGGGTTGAGCACCGCCGGGTCGATGCCGGCCTCGGCCAGTGCGTCGCGCATGGCGGCGATGTCCACCAGCGCCGGGGTGCTGGTGGTGTCGTGCATGAGCACGCGCCCGGGCTGGAAGGCGATCTCGGCCTCGCTGCTGCCATGCTCCAGCCAGCCGAAGATCGCCGCCACCGCGGCCTCGCGCTCGCTGCCCAGCAGATGGCGCAGCACGTTCTCCAGCAGCAGCCGCAGCACGGTGGGCAGATGGAACAGCCGCTGGCCGAAGAGCGCGGGCAGGTCGATGAAGCGGAGGTCGGCGCCGTTGACGCTGAGCCGGCCGGCGGGTTGGGCGGTGGCGTGGGACATGGGACTGCGAAGGTGAGAAGTCAGGCCGGCGAGAAGAGCATGCACACCGGGCTGCCGGTGGACACGCAAGCGCCGGTGGGCGTGAGCCGCCCGGAGTCGGCATCGACGGCGAAGGTGGCGATGCTGTCGCTGTCCTCGTTGAGCGCGTACAGCAGGGAGCCGTCGGGCGAGAGCGTGAAGGCGCGCGGCGTGCGGCCCAGCGTGGGCACCGCCTCGACGAAGCGCAGCTGCCCCGTCGCCTGGTCGATGCCGAACACGGCGATGCTGTCGTGCCCGCGGTTGGAGGCGTAGAGGAAGCGCCCGGCGGCGTCCAAAGCGATGGCGGCGCAGCGGCTGTCGCCGGTGTAGTCGAAGGGCAGCGCGGGCAGCCACTGGAAGGGCGACAGCGCGCCGGTGGCGGCGTCGAAGCGGCAGGCCGTGACGGTGGAGTCCAGCTCGTTGACCACGTAGGCCCAGGGCTGGCGCGGATGGAAGGCCATGTGGCGCGGGCCGGCACCCTCGCGGGCGGCCACGAAGGGGACCTCGCTGGGCACCAGGCGCCCGCCATCGAAGCGGAAGCTCCAGGTGCGGTCGCAACCCTTGTCCGGCACCAGCACGAAGCGCCCGGAAGGGTCGAAGGCGTTGAAGTGCGGTTTCGGCTGCTTCTGCTCCACGCGGTGCGGGCCGATGGGGCCTTCCACCTTGACCAGCTGGCTCAGCGGCAGCAGCGAGCCGTCCTCGGCCACGGGCAGCACGGCCAGGCTGGCGCCGATGTGGTTGGTCACCACCAGGAAGCGGCCGCTGCCATCCAGTGCCAGGTGCACCGGGTTCTTGCCCTCGGTGCCCTGGCGGTTGAGGAAGCTCAGCCGCCCCGTGGCGTGGTCCACGGCAAACGCACTGACCTCGCTCTCGTCGCCGTGCACGGTGTAGAGCCGCGTGCCGTCCCGGCTGAGCGCGAGGTAGGAGGGGTTGACCAGGCCGCGCACCAGCTGCACCAGGCTGAGCGTGCCGTCCGCATGCAGCTCGAACACGCTCAGGCCCTCGCCGCGCGCGTTGCGCTCGCGCGTGGTGCGGCAGCCGACGTAGGCGTACATAGGGCACATCACTCCGGGGTGATGTTGGCGTCCTGGACGATCCTGGCGAAGCGCTTGGACTCGTCCTGGATGAAGGCCTTGAAGGGCACCGGCGCCATGGGCGAGACCTCGCCGCCCAGCTCGTTGAGCCGCTTGATGAGGTCCGGGTCCTTCAGCGCCTGCGCCACCGCGCCGTTGAGCTTCTCGATCACCGCCGCCGGCGTGGCCGCGGGCGCGAACAGGCCGAACCAGTTCTCCAGCGCGTAGCCCTCCAGGCCCTTGGCCTCGGACAGGGCGGGGATCTCGGGTGCCAGCGCCGAGCGCTTGGGCGAGGTCATGGCGATGGCGCGCACGCGGCCGTCCTTCATGAAGGGGCGGGCGCCGGCCAGGCTCACGAAGGTCATGTCCACGCTGCCGCCCGCCGTGTCGGTGAGCTGGTTCGACGCGCCGCGGTAGGGCACGTGCGTGAGCGCCTGGCCGGAGAGCTTTTCCAGCAGCTCGCCCGCGAGGTGCTGCGGGTTGCCGATGCCGCTGGTGCCGTAGCTGAGCTTGCCCGGATGGGCCTTGGCGTAGGCCAGCAACTCGGCCGTGTTCTTGATGGGCAGCGCCGGATTGACCACCAGCACGTTGGGCACCTTGACCACCAGGCTCACGGGCGCCAGGTCCTTCTCCGGCGCGTACTGCATCTTGGCCTTGTAGACGTGCGGGTTGATGGCGGTCTCGCCCGCGGTGGCCATGAGCAGCGTGTAGCCGTCGGCAGGCGCCCGCACGGCCGCGACGGCGCCGATCATCCCGCTGCCGCCGGCCTTGTTCTCCACGTTGACCACCTGGCCCAGCAGCGGGCGCAGCTTCTCGGCCAGCAGCCGCGCCATCACGTCCACGCCGCCGCCGGGCGAGAAGGGCACGATGATCGTGACGGGCTTGCTGGGGTAGTTGGCCTGCGCCAGCACGGTGGCCGGGGCCGCCGCGGCCAGCGCGGCGGTGCCCAGGACCAGCCCCTGGGCGGTGAAACGGCGCCTGGTCAGCATTCGATGTCTCCTCTTGTGGCCCGGCTCGGGGCCGGAAATTGGACGAATGCTAGGCAGGCGCCTCCCGGCTGAAAATTGATCTTTTGCCACAAGAGCGTTCTCCAACGGAGAACGCTCCTGGGCCGACCGGCCCTTGGCCGGCCTGGCCAAGCGGCCGTCTTCCGCTTCAGGCGGAGCGCATCTGCTGCACGGCGGACACCGCCGCGCGCAGCGCCAGCAGGTAGCTGTCCACGCCGAAGCCGCAGATCTGCCCGCGCACGATCTCGGCGAACACCGAGTGGTGGCGGAAGGCCTCGCGCGCGTGGATGTTGGACATGTGCAGCTCCACGATCGGGCACGTCAGGATGGCCAGCGCGTCGCGAAGTCCGTAGCTGTAGTGCGTCCAGGCACCGGCGTTGATGAGCACCGCGTCCACGCCGTCGGCATGGCCCTGGTGGATGCGCTGGGCCATCTCGCCTTCGCTGTTGGACTGGAAGATCTCGATCTCCGCGCCCAGTTCCCGGCCGAGTGCGCGCAGCTGCTCGTCGATCTGCGCCAGCGTGACGGTCCCGTACTGCTGCGGGTCGCGCTTGCCGAACATGTCGTGGTTGATGCCGTGCAGCATGAGGATCTTCATTGCGTAGCTCCTGTGATGGCGAAATGAAAAGGGCCGCCCTGGGGCGGCCCGTGAAGGAAGGGCGCGCTTACTTGCGCAGCTTGGCCAGCTCGGACTGCAGCGCAGCGACGGTGTCGGCCCCGACGATCGCGGTCTGCTTCTCGACGACAGGCTTGACCTTCTCGCGCAGCTTGGCGATCTCGGCCGGCGGCAGCTCGGTCACCTGCATGCCGGCCTTCTTCAGGTCCTCGACCGCGATGTCGGCCTGCGTGCGCGAGACGCCGCGCTGGTAGGTCGTGGCCTGGGCAGCCGCCTCGGTGATGAGCGCCTTCTCGTCGGCGTTGAGCTTGTCCCAGAACTTCTTGCCCACGATGAGCGCCTGCGGGTTGTAGATGTGGCGCGTGAGCGCGAGGTACTTCTGCACCTCGTAGATCTTGTTGGCCTTGATGACGGTGGCCGGGTTCTCGTGGCCGTCGATGGCCTTTTGCTCCAGCGCCGGGTACACCTCGGGGAAGGGCATGGGCGTGGCGTTGGCACCCAGCGCGGTGAAGATGTCCACGTAGATGGGCGACTGGATGACGCGGATCTTCAGCCCCGCGATGTCATCGGCCTTGTTGATGGGGCGCTTGCTGTTGGTGAGGTTGCGAAAGCCCAGGTCCCAGTAGTTCAGGCCCACCAGGCCCTTGGGCTCCAGCTTGGCGAACAGGTTCTTGCCGAAGGCGCCGTCGGTCACGGCGTCGGCTTCCTGCGAGTTGCTGAACAGGAAGGGGAAGTCGTAGACCGCGAACTCCTTGACCTGCGCCTGCAGGATGCCGGCGTTGAGCACCGTCATCTCGATGGTGCCGCCCTGCAGGGCCGAGACGGTCTGCACGTCGCCGCCGAGCTGGCCGGACGGGTAGAGCTTGACCTGGATCTTGCCGCCGGACTTCTGCGCCACCAGGTCGGCGAACTTCTGCGCGCCCTGGCCCTGCGGGTGCTCCTTTGGGTTCTGGAACGCGAACTTGATGCTGTGCTCGCGGATGTCCGCGGCCTGCGCGGCGAGGGGCAGCACGGCCGCGACGGCGGCGGCAACGAAGGTGCGGCGAACGAGTTTCATGCGCTTGTCTCCTGGTGGGCGCTTGTGTGGAATCGTTGTCTCGGGATGCAGCCGCCCGGGCGCTCAAGGGCCCAGGCGCCTGCATGGAGGTGGTGGCTGGCTTGGGCGCGCGGCCTGCGTCATTCCAGTTCTGTTTTAAGAGTGAAGTAAATCCCGTTCGGGCTGAGCCTGTCGAAGCCCCCGGCGCAGCCGGCCCACAGGCCCTTCGACAAGCTCAGGGCGAACGGTGATCTTTCACTGACGACT
>JAEYPG010000634.1 GCA_023410975.1 Pseudomonadota bacterium | reverse complement strand
GGCGAGCGCGAGCCGGTGTTCGTGGAAAGCCGCCGCCTGGGCGTCACGCAGCCACAGCCCATGAACGCCCCGGCGCCGCACGGCGCGGGTGCGGGCGGCTGACGCGCACGGCGCCAAACACCGCCCGCGCCGGAGCCTGCGCGCGCCCTGGCAGCATCGGGGCATGGACTCTCTTACCCATGTCGTGCTCGGCGCCGCCATCGGCGTGGCCGTGACGGGGCGCCGAGTCGCCCCCTGGAAGGCCGCCCTGTGGGGCGCTGCCTGCAACACCCTGCCGGACCTGGACGTGTTCATCGACCACGGCGACGCCGTGAGCAACATGGTCCTGCACCGCGGCCACAGCCATTCGCTGTTCTGGCTCACGCTGCTGGCGCCACTGCTGGCGCTGGCGGCCTCGCGGCTCATCGGCGGCGCCGGCTTCAAACGCTGGTGGCTCGCCACGGGGCTGGCACTGGTGACGCACCCGCTGCTGGACCTGATGACCGTCTACGGCACGCAGCTGCTGCAGCCCTTCAGCGACCACCCCTACACCGTGGGCTCGCTTTTCATCATCGACCCCGGCGTCACGCTGCCGCTGCTGGCGGGACTGGTGGCGGCGCTGTGGCTGCGCAACGCGCGCGGGCAGCGCTGGAACGCCACCGGGCTGGCGCTGGCCGCCGCCTACGTGGCCTGGAGCGCCGTGGCGCAGCAGCAGGTGCAGAGCCTGGCGCTGGCCTCGGCGCGGGCGCAGGGCCTGGCGCCGCAGCGCGTGCTGGTCACGCCGGCACCGCTGAGCACGCTGCTGTGGCGCGTGGTGCTGGTGCAGGACGGCCACTACCACGAGGGCTTCAGATCACTGCTCGACCGCAGCGAGCGCATCCATTTCGAAAGCTTCGACCGCGGCGCGGCGCTGGCGCCGCTGCTGCGCCCGGTGGAGGCGGCGCAGCGCATCCGCGACTTCAGCCACGGCTTCTACAAGCTCTCGCGCACGGGCGAGGAGCTGCTGATCACGGACCTGCGCATGGGCCAGGAGCCGTACTACGTGTTCGGTTTCGTGGTGGCGCGCCAGGACGCCGACGGGCGCGTGCGCCCGCTGCCGCGGCCTTGGCAGGTGGGCGGCAACATCGACGCCGGCCGGGGCCTGGCCTGGCTCCTGCCTCGCATGCTCGGCCAGCCCTTGCCACCGCCGCGCTGACGTATGTCATCCGACGACTTGGGGCAAGCCCTGAAACCCCGCTCTTTGTCAGGTTTGCGTGGGTTGCGGCCCCTACCGTGAACAAGTCCACACAACGGAGACACCCCACATGACTCAAGAAGTGTTCGTTCTTTCGGCCATGCGCACGGCCATCGGCACCTTCGGCGGCTCGCTCAAGGAAGTGCCGCTGGCAGACCTGGCCACCACCGCCGTCAAGGCCGCGCTGGACAGGAGCGGCGTGGAGGCCGCGCGCATCGGCCACCTGGCCATGGGCAACGTCATCCCGACCGAGGCGCGCGACGCCTACTTGAGCCGCGTCGCGGCCATCGGCGCGGGCTGCCCCAACGAGACGCCGGCCTTCAACGTCAACCGCCTGTGCGGCTCGGGCCTGCAGGCCATCGTCAACGCCTCGCAGTCGATCCTGCTGGGTGATTGCGACTTCGCCATCGGCGCCGGCGCCGAGTCCATGAGCCGCGGCCCGTACCTGATGCAGTCGGCCCGCTGGGGCCAGCGCATGGGCGACGCGCAGCTGCAGGACTACATGCTGGGCATCCTGCACGACCCCTTCGGCCGCATCCACATGGGCGTGACGGCCGAGAACGTGGCCGACCGCTTCGGCATCACGCGCGAGGAGATGGACGCGCTGGCGGTGCAGAGCCACCAGCGCGCCGCCGCGGCGATCGCCGAGGGCCGCTTCAAGGGCCAGATCGCGCCGGTGCAGATCGTCAGCCGCAAGGGCACGGTGAGCTTCGAGGTGGACGAGCACGTCAAGGCCGACACCACGCTGGAGGCGCTGGCCAAGATGAAGCCCGCCTTCCGCAAGGAGAACGGCCGCGTCACCGCCGGCAACGCCTCGGGCATCAACGACGGCGCCGGCGCCGTGGTGCTGGCCAGCGGACGGGCGGTGCAGGCCGGCGGCCTCAAGCCGATCGCGCGCCTGGTGGCCTACGCCCACGCCGGCGTGGAGCCGGAGATCATGGGCATCGGCCCGGTGCCGGCCTCGCGCATCGCGCTGCAGCGCGCGGGGCTCAAGGTGTCGGACATGGACGTGATCGAGGCCAACGAGGCCTTTGCCGCCCAGGCCTGCGCCGTGAGCAAGGAGCTCGACCTCGACCCGGCCAAGGTGAACCCGAACGGCTCCGGCATCTCGCTGGGCCACCCGGTGGGCGGCACGGGCGCCATCATCACCACCAAGGCGCTGCACGAGCTGCAGCGCATCCAGGGCCGCTACGCGCTGGTGACGATGTGCATCGGCGGCGGCCAGGGCATCGCGGCCATCTTCGAGCGCTGCTGATGCCTTGAAGGGCGTATCCCTTCGGCGGGACGCCCCCCGAAAGACAAGGGGCCCGAAAGGGCCCCTTTGCTTTGGGTTCCTGGCTTTCAGCCCCAGCGCGTGGAGCTGCTGACGGAGATGCGCCCGTCGTCGTCCGGCGGAGCGCCGAACTGCTCCTTGGGCTTGGTGAGCACGTTCTCGATGAGCTCGCCCCACGGCCCGTCGGTGGGCAGGACCTCCAGCTCCTTCTCGCGCTGCACCACCAGCTCTTCGAACTGCTTGGCCGCCACCGCGGGCACGCGGTCGGCCGCGCGGCTTTGCCCGGGCTGGTGGCCAAAGTGCGTCGAGATGCGCTGCAACACCGACTTGTAGAGCTGCGACACGCGCGAGGGCGTGACCTTGAGCGAGGCCGCCAGTTCCACCGGCGACATGCCCACGCCCAGGTAGGAGTCGATGACCTGGCGGTCGCGCTCGGGCAATTGCGCGAAAAACTTCTCCAGGTGGCGCATCACGATGCTGGTATCCACCCGCGCCTCCACCTCTTCCTTCTCGGTGGCGGGGTGGAACTCGTAGTGGTGCTCCTCGTACTCCGAGTCCGGCCCGCTGCTGCTGCGCATGCGCCCGGCCTGGTCCAGCATCTCCAGCGCGGAGATCTCCTCCACGCTCAGCCCGCACACCTTGCTCAACTGCGCCAGCGTGGGTTCGCCGCCGTTGGTGGCGCGCCAGCGCTCGCGCGCGATCTGGATGATCTTGACCTTGCGCCGCTGGCCGCGGCCCAGGTGGTCCATCTGGCGCAGCTCGTCGAGCATCGCGCCCTTGACCCGCATGCGCGCATAGCGCACGAAGGCTTCCTTGGCATCTTCGGTGTCGCGGTCGCCCTCCCACTCGAAGCTCAGGGCCGCCTGCGCCACGGCGATGAGGCCGACCTGGATCAAGTCGGCTTTCTCGACATTGGCCGGCAGATGACGTACCAGGGCCTGGGCTTGCTTGCGCACCCAGGACTCGTTGCGGGCGATCAGCGCCGACGGCACGCCATGCATAGGGAGAACCATGAGGCAATTCTAGGCCCCGCATCCTCGCGGAAAGCGGTGATGTGTCATGAGGAACGCCCGGAGTTCGCTGGATCGAGCCAGCGTTCCAGCGTGGCATACAGCAGCGATGGGTTGACGGGCTTGGAGATGTAATCGTTCATGCCCGCGGCCATGCACGCGGCGCGGTCCTCGGCGAAGGCATTGGCCGTCATCGCCAGGATCGGCAGCCGTTCCCCTTCGGGCAGCTCGCGGATGGCTCGCGCAGCCTCCACCCCGTCCATCACGGGCATCTGCATGTCCATCAGCACCAGCGCGTAATGCGGTCGATCGCGCACTTTCTGCAGCGCCTGCGCGCCGTCCTCGGCGCAGTCCACCTCGAAACCCGCGTAGCGCAGCAGCTCCACGGCCAGCTCGCGGTTGACGGGGTTGTCCTCCACCAGCAGCACCGGCTGTCCACCAAAGCGCGCGCGCAGCGCCGCCGCCGCGCCTGCCACCGGCACGGGCGGCACGTCGGCCGGAGCGGCCAGCGCCGGAGCGGGCACCGGGCGCGGCAAGGGTACCGGCGGCAGCGATGGCGGCGGCGCCACCGTCAACGGCAGCTGCACCAGCCGGTCCAGCAGCGTGGAGGCTGTCACCGGCTTCATCAGCACCGCCGAGAAGCCCGCGCGCCGCGCCGCGGGCTCCACCATCTCCGGGTCGTGCGCCGTCACCAGCAGGCTCGGCGGCAGCTCGCCGCCCAGGCGGTGCATCTGCTGCAGGGTCTGCAGCCCGTCCATCCCCGGCATCTGCCAGTCGATGAGCAGCAGCTCGTAGGGCTGGCGTCGCTGCTGCGCGGCCTGCATGGCCTGCAGCGCCTGCGAGCCCGAGTCCACCTGGTCCACGCGCAGCCCCATGACGCGCAGCATCTGCTCCATGGCCTCGCGCGCCTCGGGCAGGTCGTCCACCAGCAGCGCGCGCCGGCCCTGCAGCCCCGGCGGCAGCGGCGTGGGCACGCCCCGCGCCACGCGCAGCGGCAGCGCGAACCAGAAGCGGCTGCCCTGCCCCGGCACGCTGTCCAGCCCCACCTCGCCGCCCATGAGCCGCACCAGGCGCCGCGTGATGGCCAGCCCCAGCCCTGCGCCGGCGCGCTCGGCCTGCCCGAAAGCCTGGAACAACCGCGCCTGCTGCTCGGGAGCGATGCCGATGCCGGTGTCGCGCACCTCGAAGCGCACCAGCAGCTCATCGTCCTCGCGGCGCAGCTGCTCCGCGCGCAGCAGCACCATGCCCTGGTGCGTGAACTTCACGGCGTTGCCCAGCAGGTTCACCAGCGCCTGCGACAGCCGCGCGGGGTCGCCGTGCAGCGCATCGGGCAGCCCGGTGCTGTCCACCACCAACTCCAAGTTCTTCTCCCGCGCGCGCTCGGCCACCAGCGCGCAGCTGCGCGCCAGCAGGTCGTCGAGGCGGAAGTCCACGCGCTCCAGCTCCAGCTTGCCGGCCTCGATCCTGGAGAGGTCCAGCACGCCGTCGATCACGCCCAGGAGGTGCCGCGCGGCGCCCTCCATCCGGGCCAGCGCGTCGGCCTGCGCGGGCGTCAGCTCGTCGCGGCGCAGCAGCTGGATCTGCTCGGCGACGGCGTTGAGCGGGGCGCGGATCTCCTGGCCCATGCTGGCCAGGAATGCGCTCTTGGCCCGGTCGGCCGCCTCGGCCTCGTCGGCGCGCTGCGCCAGCCGCGCCGTCAGCGCCTGGATCTCCACCTCGCGCGCCTTGCGCTCGCGGTTGTCGAACATGGTGGCGCGGGTGCGCAGCAGCCGGCCCTGGGCATCGAGCTCGCAGGCCACGTCCACCACCACCGGCAGCACGCTCCCGTCCTTGCGCACCAGGTCGTACTCCAGCCCGCGCAGCGTGCCCAGCCGCTCCAGCTGCGCCCGGTACTGGGCGAACAGCGGCCGCTGCGCCGGGGTGAGCAGGTCCACCAGGCGCAGCCGGTTGACCAGCTCCTCGCGCCGGTAGCCGAGCATGGCCAGCTCGGTGTCGTTGATGGCGACGAAGACGCCCTGCGCATCCGTCGAGTGGTAGCCGCAGGGCGCGCGGTTGTAGAGCGTGGACACCTCCTCGGCCTGCACGCGCAGCGCGAGGTTGGCGTCCTCCAGCTGCCGGGTGCGCTCGACCACGCGCTGCTCCAGCTGGTCGCGGTGCTGCGCCAGCTCGGCGGCCTGGCGGCGCAGCGCCGTCACGTCCTCGAACACGAACAGCAGCTCCCGCTCGCGCCCCTCGGGATGCTGGATCGGCACCAGGCGCACGACCAGGTCGCGCAGCTCGCCGTCGCGACCCTCCAGCCGCAGTTCGCCCGTCCAGGCTTCGCCGGTTTCCAGCGCCACCCACAGTGCCTCGCCGGCCAGGCGCAAGCCGGACTCGCGCAGGCCGCGGCCCAGAAAAGCCTCGGCCGGCGCGCCAGCCAGCGCCGCCCAGGCCGCATTGGCGTAGCGCACCAGTCCCGCGCCGTCGGTGATGACGACGCCATTGGGGCTCTGCTCCACCGCCAGCGACAACCGCCGCAGCCGGTCCTGCGCCGCGTGCAGCTCGGTGATGTCGCGCGCGATGCCGAAGAGGCCGACGACGCGCCCTTCCCCGTCGCGCAGCGGTCCCTTGGTGGACTGGTAGGTGCGCGCGCCATGCGGGGTGACGACGTGTTCCAGGCAGGTGCGCACGGCGCTCTCCGCCAGCACGCGCGCGTCGTTGGCGCGCACTCGCGCCGCGTCCTCGGCCCCCATCAGCTCACCGTCGTCGCGGCCAAGCACCTGGTTGGCCCCGCGCCCCAGCGCACGCGCCACCTCGCGGTTGCACATCAGGTAGCGGCCCTGCAGGTCCTTGGCAAAGATGGCGTCGGTGGAGTTGTCGGAGACGGCTTCCAGCAGCGCCAGCGCCTGCAGCCGCTCGTGCTGCGCTGCGGCCAGGCGCCGCGAGCTCTCCAGCGTTCGGCGCTGGCGCTGCAGGAAC
>JAEYPG010000609.1 GCA_023410975.1 Pseudomonadota bacterium | reverse complement strand
CAGTGGCCTTGGAGGCCTGGGACGGCTGCGCGGCGTCCGCCGCGAGCACCGCCGGCGCGGCCAGCACGCCGGCCAGCGACAGCAGCAGGGGCAGGGAACGGGCGCGCAGGCGAAGTGAGGTGTTCATGTGCTTCTCCGGGATGGGTCGGTCCATGGGTCGCCACGCCGTGCAATGCCTGCGGCAACGTGGCCAAGGACTCACTACCGGGCAAAGCCCGGGCCCGTGCAACGGAGGGACGGTGCCGAACGCAAGGCTTGGCCCAGATGCACAAGAGGGCCGCAGCGCCTGGCGCCACGGCCCTCTTGGGGCTGCCGGCAGCCGCATCGGCACGGCTGCCAAGGGATGAACCGGGCTCAGCGGCCGGTGCTGCCCGTGCTGCCCGGCGCGCCGCTGTTGGGACCGACGGCCGTGCCGGCCTGGCCCGGATCGGCCGTGGCGCCGCTGTTGCCCGAGGAGGCGCTGCCCGTCCTGGAGGAGCTGCCGGCGTTGCTGCCGCTGCCCATGCGGGAACCGCTGCTCATGCCGCTGCCGGAAGTGCCGCTCGGCGCGCCGCCGTTGGGGCCGACGGCCGTACCGGCCTGGCCCGGATCGGCCGTGGCGCCGCTGTTGCCCGAGGAGCCGCTGCCGGTACGGCTGCCCGTGCCGGCGCCGGTGGTGGCGCTGCTGCTGCCCGACATGCCGCCGGAGCTCATGCCGCTGCCGGTACCGGTGCGGTTGCCCTGGTCCATGCCCTGCGAGCTGCCGCTGCCGGACATGCCCGTGCCGGCGCCCGTGGTCATGCCCTGCGAGCCACTGCCGTCCGTGCCCATGCCCGTGGCCACACCGGTGGTGGAGCGCGTGCCCGCCTGCATCACCGGCACGTCCAGCGTGCCGCGCAGGGCCTCGTTGTAGGCCTGGCGGGCCTCGTGCTGGCACAGCGCGCGCGACTGGCCGGACTGGCCGCTGTTGCAGTACTGCATGTCGGCACGCAGCTGGGCCTGCGCGGCGCTGCGGTCCACGCGCTGGGCGGCGTTCGCTGCCGTGGCCGCGGCGCCCAGCGCCACCAGCACGGCGCCGCTCAGGAAGGCCAGGCGCAGGTTGCGTTGGGCCATGGCGATGTGTCGGTTGTTCATGCTTTCTCCTTGAGTCCGGTAGTGGGATGGATGGCGGCCTTTGAACGCCGCCCGGCCGGTGCAAGGAATTCAGCAAGCGGCATGCGCGCCGCGGGTGCATGGCTTGCCGGCAGCCCCGCGTCGCCCGAAGACCCGGGCGCTGGAGTCAAGCCCATGAACCACCCCTATGCCGTCTGCATCGAGGCCTGCGACGCCTGCGCCGCGGCCTGTGACCACTGTGCCGTGTCGTGCCTGCAGGAGCCCGAACCCAAGCCCATGGCGCGCTGCATTGCGCTGGACATCGACTGCGCCGCGATGTGCCGCCTCGCCTCCGGCGCGATGGCGCGCGACAGCGAGCACGCGCAGGCCATCTGTGCCCTGTGCGCTCAGCTGTGCGAGGCCTGCGGCACCGAATGCGGCCGCCACCCCATGGAGCACTGCCAGGAATGCGCCGAGGCCTGCCGCCGCTGTGCCGAGGCCTGCCGCCGCGCGGCGGTGCACGGGAGCGTGGGCGCGCCTTGAAAGCGCGCCCGCCGGGAGATCAGGGCGCGATTTCCTCCGCCCAGTCGTACAGCGCCCCCAGGATCTCCTGCCCGCGCTCGTCGGCCGTCTCGCTCAGGGTGTCGATGCGCTCGGCATAGGCCGCCAGCGTCAGCACGCCGCCCTGCCCCTCGTGCAGCCGGCGCGCGCGGTGCTTGTCCCAGCGCGCGCGCTCGCCCTCGTCAAGGGTGTGGGGAAAGTTGCGGGCGCGCCAGCGGAAGACCAGCTCCGACAGCCGCGGGTCCTCGAAGGGCGGCTCGCGCAGCGCCAGCTCGTGCGGCGGCGCGGCGCGCAGCGCGTTGAGCTTGTGGCGATCGGCGTTGCCGACGAAGCCGCCGTACAGGTCCTCGTCCACGTCCACCGGGCTGGTGGCGGCCGGGCGCTCGAACACCTGCGCCCACAGCTGCGGCGGCAGCGGGCCGGCCTGGCGCAGCCGCTCGGCATGCTGCAGCTGCTGCTCCAGGTCCAGGCCCCAGCGCTGCGCCAACGCGGGGCTGAGCGTGCGCAGGTTGCCGATGACCACCGGCGACTTGTTGATGTGCACGCTCTTGATCGGCAGCCGCGCCACGCCCTCGGGCAGGTCCTGCGCGCGCGTGAACAGCCGCTCGCGGATGGCGCCGGCGTCCAGGCCGAACAGCTCCTGCGGGTCGGCCGCCAGATCCCAGCACAGCAGCTCGTTGCGGTTGGACGGGTGCGGCCCCAGCGGCCACATCAGCGCCAGGCAGCCGCGCTCGGCGCCGAACATGCCCGAGACGTGCAGGAAGGGTTTGTTGACACCGATCTCCGCCAGCACCGCGTCCTTGCGCCGCAGCTTGAGGCAGAAGTCCCACAGCTTCGGCTGCGCCTGGCGCAAGCGCCGCGCCAGGGCGATGGTGGCGCGCACGTCGGACAGCGCGTCGTGGGCGGACTCGTGCGCGAGGCCGTTGGCGGCGGTGAGGTCCTCCAGCCTGAAGGACACGCGCCCGTCAGGGTGCCGCGGCCACTCCATGCCCTCGGGCCGCAGCGCGTAGGCGCAGCGCACCACGTCCAGCAGGTCCCAGCGGCCGCAGTCGTTCTGCCACTCGCGGGCGTAGGGGTCGAAAAGGTTGCGCCAGAGCAGGTGGCGCGTGACCTCGTCGTCGAAGCGGATGCTGTTGTAGCCCACGCCCACCGTGCCCGGCTGCGCCAGGGCGGCCTCGATGGCGGCGGCGAATTCATGCTCCGCGACGCCGTGTTCCTGGCAGTGCTGGGGCAGGATGCCGGTGAGCAGGCAGCTTTCCGGGTCGGGCAGCATGTCCAGCGGCGGGTGGCAGTACAGGGTCAGCGGCTCGCCGATCTCGTTGAGCTCGGCATCGGTACGCACCCCGGCGAACTGCGCCGGCCGGTCGCGTCGCGGCACGCGGCCGAAGGTCTCGTAGTCGTGCCAGAAGAAGGTCATGTCGCTCATCGGCGGGACGATACCCGAGGCCGCCCGGCCCACCCGCCGCGGCGCCGTGTCAAATGCCCGGCTCCACCCTCAGGAAGCTCGCGAAGCGCGGCAGTCCCGTGGCGCTCCAGCCGCGGTGGCGGTAGCTCACGACGCTGCCCAGCGGCGGCGGGTCGCGGCGCACGGCGTCGCTGAAGCCGCTGCCCAGCAGGAGCTCGCGCCCGTTGGGCAGGCCCAGCCGCAGCGCCACCAGCAGGCCCTGCATCCGGCCCTCTCTGCCGAAGCGCCGGTCCACGACCACGCCTTCGGCGTCCTGCTGCGGCTTGAGCTTGAGCAGCAGCTCGCTGCGGCCGGTGGCGTAGGGCGCGTCGGCGCGGTGCAGCATCAGCCCCTCGCCGCCTGCAGCCAGCACCTGCTGCAGGCGGCGCTGCAGCGCGGCGCGGTCGGCCACGCGCTCCTGCGCCACCG
>JAEYPG010000672.1 GCA_023410975.1 Pseudomonadota bacterium | reverse complement strand
GGCCTGGGCCAGCGCCGGCTTCGGCGCCGGTGAGCGCAGCCCGCTCCAGACGATGGCCCCCAGGCCCACCGCGCCAGCCAGCGCCGCGGCGGCGATCACGCCCTGGTGCCGGCGTGGCGGCAGGTTGAAGACTTCGGAGGCGGCCTGGCGCACGGTGGCGGCATCCACTTGGCGGCGGCCCTGGGCATAGGCGCCCAGCAGCGCGCGGTCGCACAGCAGGTTGATGCGCCGCGGCACGCCCTGCGTCAGCGCGTGGATGCGCCGCAGCGCCGAGGCGTCGAAGGGTGGCGGTCCGCCCAGGCCGGCGATGGAAAGGCGGTGCTCCACGTACTGGCGCGTCTCGGACTCGGACAGCGCCTGCAGGTGGTAGCGGGCGATCACGCGCTGCGCCAGCTGCTCCATGCCGGCGAGCGTGCGCTGCAGCTCCGGCTGGCCCACCAGCACGATCTGCAGCAGCTTGCGCTCGTCGGTCTCCAGGTTGGTCAGCAGCCGCAGCTGCTCCAGCAGCTCGGGGCTGAGGTTCTGCGCCTCGTCGATGACCAGCACGCACTGGCGCCCGGCGGCGTGCTCGCGCAGCAGGAAGGCGTTGAGCGCATCGACCAGCGGCTTGACCGTCGCGGCCTCGACGTGCCCCAGGCCGAAGTCCTCGCACACCGTCTGCAGCAGCTCCACCGCCGTCAGGCGCGGGTTGAAGACGTAGGCGGCATGGCAGTCGGGCGGCAACTGCTGCAGGAAGGCCCGGCAGACCGTGGTCTTGCCTGCGCCGATCTCGCCCGTGAGCAGCACGAACCCGCCGCCGCCGCGCACGCCGTAGAGCAGGTGCGCCAGCGCTTCACGGTGGCGCTCGCTCATGAAGAGGTAGCGCGGGTCCGGTGCGATGGAGAAGGGCTCGCTGCGCAGCCCGAAATGGTTGACGTACATCGGCGACGGTTCGGGGTTCGGGACCGGCCGGTCGAGGCGCCTCAGGCGTGCCGCGGCCTCGCTGCGGCGGACAAGCTCAGCGCCGGCCGCGCGCGGCGTGCTCGGCGAAGGCGATCTCGGTGGCCAGCTGCAGCCGGCGCTCGGCGCTCAGCGCCTCCAGCTCCGACAGGCTCATGTGGCGGCGGCGGCGCAGCAGCCCGGCCATGAGGCGGCGCAGCTCGCGCTCGGACAGGTCGGCTTCGTCGGCGCCCTCCTCCAGCGACAGCACGCCGCTGATGCAGGTGATGGCCACGGCGACTTCCTCGTCGCTGTAGTCCTCGTCGTAGCCCTCGTCGGCGCCGTTGCCGCTGGCGGGCTCGCGGTCGCGCTCGGGCTCGCGCTCCTCTTCCGGCTCGCCCCAGCCTTCGCTTTCGCGCGCACGCTCGGGCACGACGGGCGGCAGGGGCGATTCCTCACGGCGCAACGAGCGCGAAGGCAGGTCCAGGCGGCGGCCCATTTCCATGTCCAGCAGGTGCCGCACCTGGCTCGCCGTCACGCCCGACGCCTCCAGGGCCAGCCCCAGGCGGGCCCAATGTTCGAGCTGCTGAGCCACGGTGCGGCTCATCAACTCGGATTCGCGCTGCGCAAGCGCGAATAGCGAGTCTGGGATGCGGATCGTCTGGGACATGCTGATGGCCGGTATAGCAAAGGGCGGCAATCTACCACCGTCGGACACCGGCGACGATGACGGGGGGCAGCCCGGCGCCCGCCCCGGCCTTGCGCGTGGCCTGCGTCACGCTCGCGCCAGGCTCAGCCCGGAGGCTGCGCCGCCGCGTTGGGCAGCCGCCACAACCACAGCGCCACCGCCGCGCAGCACAGCCCCGGCACCCAGCGCCAGGGCGATGGCAGCCACCACGCGGCCAGCACGCTGGAGAGCGCCATCATCGACCAGGCGATGCGCTTGGCGCGCAGCGGCACGGCGCGCTGCTCGCGCCACTGGCGTACCGGCGGGCCCAAGGTTGGATGCTCCAGCAACCACCGCTCGCAGCGCTCGCTGCCGCGCGAGAAGCAGAACGCCGCCAGCAGCACGAAGGGCACGGTGGGCAGCAGCGGCAGGAAGGCCCCCACCACGCCCAGCAGCAGGCTCAAGCCGCCGGCCGCCAGCCACACCCAGCGCAGCGGCCGGCGCCGCGGTTTCGTGAATTCCGTGCTCATGCGTGGATGCTAACGGGGCCGCCGACTTGAGCTGGCTCAAGGGATGGGCCTGCGGCGGGGCCCACACTTGCGCCCCATGCCAACCCTGATCTGGTCCGATGCGCTGGCTCTGCAGCAGCCGCAGATGGACAACACGCACCAAGAATTCGTGGACCTGCTTGCCGCGGCCGAGGCCGTGCTCGATGCGGAGCCGGCCACGCTGCTGCAGCGTTTCCAGGAGTTGCTGGACCACACCGTCGAGCATTTCGCGCAGGAAGACCGCTGGATGGCCGCCACCGGCTTCGCCACCGAGAACTGCCACAGCTTCCAGCACGCCGCGGTGCTGCAGGTGATGCGCAACGTCGTGGCGCTGGCGCAGACCGAGGGCGACTTCGGCCCGCTCAAGCAGGCCGTGGCGGAGCTGGCGCAGTGGTTCCCGGGCCACGCGCAGATGATGGACGCGGGCCTGGCCTTCCACATGGAGCAGGTGGGCTTCGACCCCGTCACCGGCCACACCCGCGAGCCCGTGGCCGAGGGCGCCATCACTGGTTGCGGCAGCACCTCCTGCGGCGACTGATTCACCCTGGCCCGTTCGGGCTGAGCCTGTCGAAGCCCTTCGACAAGCTCAGGGCGAACGGAGGAAGGGAGAGCGGCGGCGTTCGGCATTCAGGGCCGCGCTTGCGGGCGCCGTCCTCCGACCGCGCCCCGCGCGCGGCTTCGCCGCCGCCGCCCGGCCGGGTGCGGGGCCGCTGCTAGAGTGCGGCCAGCCATGCCGGATCTGCGCTTCCCCTCCATCGACGGCCTGCGTGCCTTCGAGGCCGCAGCGCGGCTGGGCACCTTCGAAAAAGCCGCCGAGGAGCTGGCCGTGACGGCCAGTGCCGTGGGCAAGCGCATCGTCGCGGTGGAGGAACTGCTGGGCACGCCGCTGTTCCAGCGCGGCCCGCGCCTGATGCTCACACCCGCCGGCAAGGAATACCTCACGCACGTGCGCGCGGCGCTAGGC
>JAEYPG010000534.1 GCA_023410975.1 Pseudomonadota bacterium | reverse complement strand
GGCCAAGGCCCGCTTGCGTCTTGCTTCACCCATCGGGTGAGTCTGCCTGACCGAGCCAAGTGCTTGTCAGCATTGGCCCGCTGGCTGATTCACACGGCGGCAACCGCCGGATTTAGGGTGATTCCAGGTCGATGCAGCGGCTCCGCGATAAGGGCGCTATGAAATAAAGCGGACTGCGAAAGACTTGCAGAACCCGCTTACTTCAGCCCCTGCATCACCATCAGCGCCAGTTTCTGCAGCCCGTCCCAGGGCTCCGAAGGCCACTCGGGGTGTTTCAGGCCCTTCACCAGCCCGTCGCAAATGCGCGCCGCCTGCAGCCAGGCAGTGAGCTGGGCGTCCGTTACGCGCGGCAGCGCGCGCTCGAACAGCCGCTCGCGCGGGCCCCAGGCGCGTGCCTCGCGCAGCGCCATCGGCAGCGGTTTTCCCTGCGACAGCGCGTCGCGCCCGCGCTTGAGCGCGCGGATGTCCTCCGCCAGCGTCCAGTGCACCAGCACGGCGGCTTCGCCCTCGGCGCGCAGGCCCTGCAGCATGCGCAGCGTGCGCGCGGCCTGGCCGGCCAGCACCGCCTCGCTCAGCTTGAACACGTCGTAGCGCGCGACGTTGAGCACCGCCTGCTCCACCTGCTCGAAGCCCAGCTCGCCTTCGGGGTATAGCAGCGCCAGCTTCTCCACCTCCTGGTGCGCGGCCAGCAGGTTGCCTTCCACGCGGTCGGCGAAGAAGGACAACGTCCGTTCGCCCTCCTCGCCCGGCGCCACGCGCTGGCGGTGCGCGGCCATGCGCCGAGCGATCCAGGCCGGCAGCTCGCGCCGCTCCACCGGGTCGATGCGCAGGCTCACGCCCGCGCCATCCAGCGCCACGAACCAGGCGCTCTGCTGCTGCTGGCGGTCCAGCCGCGGCAGCTGCACCAGCGTCAGCACGTCGGGGTTGAGCAGCTCGCAGTAGCGCTGCAGCGCCACGGAGCCGTCCTTGCCGGGCTTGCCCGAGGGGATGCGGATCTCGATCAGCTGCCGGCTGGCGAAGAGGCTCATCTCCTGCGCCGCGCCCAGCAGGCTGCTCCAGTCGAAGTGGTTGCCGCTGACGGTGAAGACCTGCCGCTCGGTGTAGCCTGCGGCGCGCGCCGCGGCACGGATGGCGTCGGCCGCCTCCTGCATCTGCAGCGGCTCGTCGCCGTACAGCGTGTAGACCGGCCTCAGGCCCTGCGCCAGGTGCGCGTTCAAACCCTGCGCTCGCAACTGCACGGCGCTAGATCTCCCTCACCGCCTGCAGCCGGCGCAGCACCTGCTGGGCGATGTCGTTTTCCATGTCGTGGTAGAGCTCGTCCTGCTCCAGCTCCTTGGCCAGCGCGATGTTCTCGCTGTAGCTCATGTCGCGGAACAGCAGCAGCTCGGTGGGCGGCAGCAGTGGCTTGCCGGCCCGGGTGCTGAGCCGGTAACCGAAGCGCACGCGCACCTGCAGGTCGCGCACCTGGCCGAAGGCGGTGCTGGCCACCACGCCGCGCTCGCGCCGCTCGCGCAGCGCCTCCAGCACCACCTGCGCCTGCTGCGGCGCATCCACCACGGTCACGGTCTCCGGCAGCGTGCGCTTGATCGCCTCGGCCACGGGCGAGCGCGGCGCGAAGCCCACCAGCGCCAGGCGCTCGAAGGCCAGCGGCTGCGGGCGCCGCAGCGCGAAGCCGCAGCCGCCCAGCAGCGGCGAGAGCGTGGCGGCGGCCAGCAGGGTGCGGCGCTTCATGCGGCTCAGACCACCACGTTGACCAGGCGGCCCGGCACCACGATCACCTTCTTGGGGGCCTTGCCCTCGGCGAATTTCTGGAAGTCCGGGCTGGCCAGCGCGGCGGCCTCGATGGCGGCCTTGTCGGCACCGGCGGGCACGCTCACGGCGCCGCGCAGCTTGCCGTTGACCTGCAGCACCAGCTCGATGCGGTCCTGCACCAGCGCCGCCTCGTCCACCTGCGGCCACGGCGCGTCCAGCAGGTCGCCCAGCTGCTCGGCGTAGCCCAGTTGCTGCCACAGCGCGTGCGTGACGTGCGGGCAGGCCGGGTACAGCGTGCGCAGCAGCACCGAGAAGGCCTCGCGCTGCACCGCGGCGGCGGCGGCGCCTTCGGCCTTGAAGCCTTCCAGCGCGTTGAGCAGCTTCATGCAGCCCGACACCACGGTGTTGTATTGCATGCGCTCGTAGTCGTAGCTGACCTGCTTGAGCACGAGGTGCACTTCGCGGCGCAGGGCGCGGGCGGCGTCGTCGCCGGCCTGCGCCGGGTCGCCGCCGGCACGCAGCGCCTCGGCGTTCTTCACGCCGTAGCCCCACACGCGCTTCAGGAACCGGTGCGCCCCTTCGACGGCGGCGTCGTTCCACTCCAGCGTCTGCTCCGGCGGCGCGGCGAACATCACGAACAGGCGTGCCGTGTCGGCGCCGTACTGCTCGATGAGCTGCTGCGGATCGACGCCGTTGTTCTTGCTCTTGCTCATCGTGCCCACGCCTTCGTAGGTCACGGCCGAGCCGTCGCTCTTGAGCTTGGCGCCGACGATCTTGCCGCCCGCATCCAGCACGTTCTCGACCTCGTGCGGCCAGAAGTACTCGATGCCGCCCTTGTCGGTGCGGCGGCTGTAGATGTGATTCAGCACCATGCCCTGCGTGAGCAGGCGCTTGAAGGGCTCGTCGACCTCGACCAGCTTGAGGTCGCGCATCACCTTGGTCCAGAAGCGCGCGTAGAGCAGGTGCAGGATCGCGTGCTCGATGCCGCCGATGTACTGGTCCATCGGCATCCAGTACTTGGTGCCGCCGGCGACCATCGCGTCCTCGTTCTTCGGGTCGCAATAGCGCATGAAGTACCACGAGCTGTCCACGAAGGTGTCCATCGTGTCGGTCTCGCGGCGCGCGTCGCGGCCGCAGCAGGGGCAGGCGACGTTGAGGAAGTCGGCGCGCTTGTTCAGCGGGTTGCCGCTGCCGTCGGGGATGCAGTCCTCGGGCAGCACCACCGGCAGGTCCTTCTCCGGCACCGGCACGGCGCCGCAGGACTCGCAGTGGATGATCGGGATCGGCGTGCCCCAGTAGCGCTGGCGGCTGATGCCCCAGTCGCGCAGGCGCCAGGTGGTCTTCTTCTCGCCCAGGCCCTTCTCGGCCAGCAGCGCGGCGACCTTGTCCACCGCGGCCTTGTACGACAGGCCGTCCAGCACGCCGGAGTTGACGTTCACGCCGCGCTGCTTGTCGCCATACCACTCGGCCCAGGCCTGGTCGGAGAAGGCCTCGCCTTCCACCGCCACCACCTGCTTGATCGGCAGGCCGTACTTCAGCGCGAAGGCGAAGTCGCGCTCGTCGTGCGCGGGCACGCCCATGACGGCGCCGTCGCCGTAGCTCATGAGCACGTAGTTGCCCACCCACACCTCGACCTGCTCGCCGGTGAGCGGGTGCGTGACCAACAGCCCGGTGGGCTGGCCCTTCTTCTCCTGCGTGGCCAGCTCGGCCTCGGTGGTGCCGCCGTGCTTGCACTCGTCGATGAAGGCGGCGAGCTGCGGGTTCGTGGCCGCGGCGTGCGTGGCCAGCGGGTGCTCCGGCGCCACGGCGCAGAAGGTCACGCCCATGATCGTGTCGGCACGGGTCGTGAAGACGTACAGCCGGCCGCCCTGGATCGGCTCGCCGTCAGTGCCGCGGATCTCGTGCGGGAAGGCAAAGCGCACGCCCTCGCTCTTGCCGATCCAGTTCTCCTGCATCAGCTTCACGCGCTCGGGCCAGCCTTCCAGGCCGGTCTGCACGTGCTGCAGCAGCTCCTCGGCGTACTGGGTGATCTTCAGGTAGTAGCCCGGGATCTCGCGCTTCTCGACCGGCGCGCCGGAGCGCCAGCCGCGGCCGTCGATGACCTGCTCGTTGGCCAGCACGGTCTGGTCCACCGGGTCCCAGTTCACGACCTGGGTGCGGCGCTCGCAGATGCCGGCTTCCAGCATCTTCAGGAACAGCCACTGGTTCCACTTGTAGTAGTCGGGCTTGCAGGTGGCGATCTCGCGCGACCAGTCGATGGCCAGCCCCAGGGCCTGCATCTGGCCCTTCATGTATTCGATGTTGGAGTAGGTCCACTGCGCCGGCGGGACCTGGTTCTTCATCGCCGCGTTCTCGGCCGGCAGGCCGAAGGCATCCCAGCCCATGGGCATCAGCACGTTCCAGCCGTTCATGCGCAGCTGGCGCGTGAGCATGTCGTTGATCGTGTAGTTGCGCACATGGCCCATGTGCAGCTTGCCGCTGGGGTACGGCAGCATCGAGCAGGCGTAGAACTTGCGCTTGCTTTCATCCTCGACGACGCGGTAGGCGTCGCGCGCATTCCAGTGCGCTTGGGCGGCCGACTCGACCTCGGCGGGGACGTACTTTTCGTTCATGGGCCGGGATTGTAGGAGCCGGCCCGAGGCCCCTATTTCGGGGCCGATGCCGCCGCGCCGGCTTGCGGCGGCTCCGTCACGAAGCCGATGCGCGTGAGGCCGATCTTCTGCAGCAGCGACAGCAGCTCGGCCACGCGGCCGTAGGGCACGGCGCGGTCGGCGCGCAACTGCACCTCGGTCTGCGCATTGCGCTGCGCCGCCTGCTGCAGCTTTTGCGTGAGCGCCGCCTCGTCCAGCGGCTGGTCGTCGAGGAAGGCCTGGCCCTGGGCGTCCAGCGCCAGGTTCAGCGACTCCTGCGCCTCGCTGGCGGCGCCCTCGGCCTGCGGCAGGTCCAGGCGCAGGCTGGAGGTCATCAGCGGCGCGGCGACCATGAAGATCACCAGCAGCACCAGCATCACGTCGATGAGCGGCGTCATGTTGATGTCGCTCATCGGCTTGGCCGGCTTCTTGGCCTCCAGGCGGCCGAAGGTCATGGCCTGTGCCCCGTGTGAAGCGGCGCAGGAGCGCGGCCCGGCGTCATGGCGTCAGGCTTCCCGCGTGCCGTCGAGCATCAGCTCGCGCAGGTCATGGGCAAAGCCTTCGAGCTCGGCCTCGTTGCCGGCGATCCAGCGGCCGAACACGTTGTAGGCCAGCACCGCGGGGATGGCGACGGCCAGGCCCGCAGCCGTCATCACCAGCGCCTCGCCCACCGGGCCGGAGATCTTGTCGATGCTCACCGAGCCCTCGCCGGCCATGCCGATGAGCGCGTGGTAGATGCCCCAGACCGTGCCGAACAGGCCGATGAAGGGAGAGGTGGAGCCGATGGAGGCCAGGGCGACCTGCCCCATCTGCAGTTGAGCCAGCACGCGGTGCAGCGCGTCGCGCAGCCGCCGCGTGAGCTGCGAGTCGGCATGGCCGTGGGATTCCAGCGTGCCGCCGCGCACGCCGGCCTGCGCCGCGTCCACCAGCGGCAGCAGCAGCTGCTCGCGGTCGAGC
>JAEYPG010000665.1 GCA_023410975.1 Pseudomonadota bacterium | reverse complement strand
CGCCTGGGCCAGGGCTGGCGCGTCCTGCGCGCGCAGCGCCTGCCGCACGGCGCTGCGCGCCGACATCAGCTCGCGCGTGAGGCGCAGCCGCTCGGCCTCGTCGAGCCGCGGGTCGGTGCAGCGCCAGAGGCGGGCGCGCACCACGAAATAGCGCCCATCGGGCGTGACCGGATAGCGCATGCCCCATTGCGGCAAGCGCCGGGCCGAGCGGGGCTCAGCCAGCCCGCCGTGTGTTGGACCCGGCCCCGGTCCCCAAACGCCAGGTTCAGGCCCGTGCCGATGCCGATTTAGAGCATCCGTCCGGCGGCCTGCGGGACCAACCTGCGGCGCTGCGCGCGACCGGGGACAGGCCGCAGGCGAAGTCTGCCAGGTAGGGCAGGAGATGGCAGTCGCACCACGACGGGGTGGAAGGCATGGTCCGCTGCATTCACGCCGCCATGTAGCGCCCGGGCTTGTGGTTGAGGGCCAGCACCAGGTTGAGCATCACGGCGCCAAGCACCGACAGCGCCACGCGCTGGAAGTCCGCCACGGCGAGCGCGGCCAGCACGATGCAGGCGTCCACCGCCATCTGGAAATGGCCCGCGCTGATCTTGCCGCGCTCCTGCAGCAGCAGCGCCAGGATGCCCAGCCCGCCCAGGCTGGACTTGTGGCGGAACAGGATCAGCATGCCGCAGCCCATGAGCGTGCCGCCCATCACCGAGGCGTAGACCGGGTCCACGCGGGCGATCTCGATCCAGCGCGGCAGCCACTCGCTGAGCACCGAGATCGTGCTCACGGAGACGATGGTCTTGAGGGTGAACTCCATGCCCTTGCGCTTCCAGGCCAGCACGTAGAACGGCAGGTTGATGACGAAGAACCAGGCGCCGAAGGGCCAGTGCGAGGCGTAGTGGCCCAGGAAGGCCAGCCCGGCCGTGCCGCCGGTGAGCAGGCCGACCTGGCGGTAGAGCACCAGGCCCAGGGAGACGAAGAGGGAACCGGTCAGCAGCGCCATCAGGTCGTCGCGATGGCGGTGCATGAGCTGGCTGCGGGTAAGGGACTGCATGGTGGTACGGGGTTCATGGACCGCGGCGCCGTGCGGCGCCGGGAAGGCGCGCAGGGTACGCAGCCGGCCGCGGAAAGGGCTTGACCGGACTCAAGGGGCAGGAGCCGGGCCAGCGCGAGGGGCGCCGGCGGGGGCCGGATTGTGGCCGACCGCGCCTTAAGCCCTTGCCCCGCGGGCCACCTTCTGCAGCAGTTCCACCAGGATCGCCCGCTCCGCGGCGCTCAGGGCCTTGAGCACCTCGCGCTCCATGTCCAGCGACAGCGCATGCGCCTTGCGCGCGGTCTCGTCGCCTGCGGGCGTGAGCGTCACGAGCTGGGCGCGGCGGTCGCTGTCGCTGCGCGCGCGCTGGATCAGCCCGCGCTTCTCCAGCCGGTCCAGCAGCACCGTCACGGCCGGCGCCACCATCGCCAGCGCCTCGGCCAGCTGCTTGGGCGTGGCGCCCGGGTTGAAGGCCAGCAGCACCAGGCAGCTGAACTCCACCGGGCTGAGCTCCAGCGGCTTGCCGACGTGCTCGGCAAAGGCACGGCGGGTGGGAACGTCGGCCCGGGCGATCTGGTAGCCCAGCAGGTGCTGGAGGCTGCTCTGATCCAGGCCCGGAGCCTTTTGCTTGTCTTTGGATGCGGGCATCGGGGGAGTGTAGCCAGGGGTTACGGGTACCCGTCCCAGGCACCGGGTACGTCCGGCGCCATCCCGCTCAGGCACTGGCGCCCGCGGCCGCTTCGGGCGTGGAGAGCCAGCGCCGCAGCGTCTCGTACAGCGCCGCTGGCACCACGGGCTTGGTCAGGAAGTCGTTCATGCCGGCAGCCAGGCAGGCCGCGCGGTCCTCCGCGAAGGCGTTGGCCGTCATGGCGATGATCGGCACGCCCGGCCCGCACTGCTCGCGGATGGCGCGCGCGGCGGCCAGGCCGTCCATGCGCGGCATCTGCATGTCCATCAGGACCAGGTCGAAGCGGTGCACCAGCGCCAGCTCCACGGCAAGCTCGCCGTCCACGGCCACGTCCACCCGCAGCCCGGCCGCGCGCAGCAGCGTCGCCGCCAGCTCCTGGTTGACGAAGTTGTCCTCCGCCAGCAGCACCCGCGCGCCGGCATGCCGCTGCCGCAGTGCCTGCAGCGCCTCGCCGCCGTGCGTGGGCAAGCCCGCCGGCACCGGCCGCGCCGGCTGCAGCAAGGGCACCAGCGTGTCGTGCAGCGCGGACGCCGTGACGGGCTTGATCAGCACCGCATGGAACCCGGCGGCACGGGCCTGCTCCTGCAGGTGCGGCGCGTCGAACGCCGTGACCAGGATGCTTGCGGGGGCCGGGCTGCGGCGCGCCTGGCGCAGCCGCTCCAGCGTCGCGATGCCGTCCATCCCCGGCATGCGCCAGTCGATGAGCATGAGGTCGAAGCACTCGCCGCCGTCGCTGGCGTCCTGTGCCAGGCGCAGCGCGGCCGGCCCGCTGTCCGCGGCCACCGCCTTCAGGCCCAGGCCCCAGAGCCGTTCCACCAGAGCGGAGCGCGCCTCGGGCAGGTCGTCCACCACCAGCGCGCGCAGGCCCTGCAGGCGCACCGGCATGGGGGCCTGGGGCTGCGAGGCTGCGCGTCCCATGCGGGCCGTGAACCAGAAGGTGCTGCCCTGGCCCTGGCGGCTCTGCACGCCCACCTCGCCGCCCATGAGCTTCACGACGTGGCGTGTCAGTGCCAGGCCCAGCCCGGTGCCGCCATGGCGGCGCGAGACGGAAGCATCGGCCTGCTCGAACGCGGTGAACAAGGCCCCCAGCCGATCGGGCGCGATGCCTTCGCCGGTGTCGCTGACCTCGAAGCGCACCAGCACCTGCGCGTCATCCTCCTGCAGCTTCTCGACGCGAAGGCGTACCCAGCCGTGCGCGGTGAACTTCACCGCGTTGGACAGCAGGTTGAGCAGCGCCTGCGACAGCCGCGTCGGGTCGCCGCGCAGCCGCTGCGGCAGCTGGTCGGTGTCGAGCACCAGCTCCAGCTCCTTGGCCTGCGCCGGCTCGCGCACCAGGTCGAAGACGCGGGACAGGACGGCATCGAGCCCGAACTCGACCTCCTCCAGCGTCATCTTGCCGGCCTCGATCTTGGACAGGTCCAGGATGTCGTTGAGAACCTGCAGCAGGTGCTGGGCGGCCTGCTCCACCTGCTGCAGCCGGTGCCGCTGCTCTTCGTCGCTGGCGTCGCGCAGCAGCAGGTGGGTGAAGCCGATGATGGCGTTCATCGGCGTGCGGATCTCGTGGCTCATGTTGGCCAGGAAGGCGCTCTTGGCCCGCGTGGCGTGCTCGGCCGCATCCCGGGCCAGCACCAGCTCGGCCGTGCGCTGCGCGACCAGCTCCTCCAAGTGCTCGCGGGCCAGGCGGTGCGCCTCGGCCAGCTCGGCGTCCCGGCTGCGGACGAGCGCCTCGCGCTCGCGCAGCAGGCTGGCCGCGCGGGCCAGGGCCGCGGC
>JAEYPG010000497.1 GCA_023410975.1 Pseudomonadota bacterium | reverse complement strand
CCTGCCTGCCTGCCTGCCTGCCTGCCTGCCTGCCGGCAGGGGCACGGGCGGATGTGCCTGGGCGCTGTCCCCGTACCGGCGCTCACGCACCGGGCTGCTTCCTCATGGAATCATCAACCCGCCATCGACGGCCAGTGTCTGGCCCGTGATGAAACGCGCCCCCTCGCCCAGCAGGAACACCAGCACCGGAGCGAGGTCGCGGTCCGGGTCGCCCAGGCGGCCTCCCAAGGGGATCATCCGCGCCATCATGGCGTCGTGCGCCTGCAATTGCGCTTGGTCCATCCGGGCGCGGTGAGCGTCGTACATGGGCGTCCACATGCCGGGCGCGATCGCGTTGACGGTGATCGCGTACATGCCCCATTCCTTGGCCACGGTGCGGGTCCAGCCCAGGACCGCCGCCTTGGCCGCAGAGTAATGTGCGCAGCCTGGCAGCCCCATCACGCCGGCCGCGGATGCGAAGTTGAGAATCCGTCCGCCGCGGGCCTTCAGATGCCGGAACACCGCCTGGTTGGT
This sequence comes from Pseudomonadota bacterium, assembly GCA_023410975.1. Taxonomy (GTDB): domain Bacteria; phylum Pseudomonadota; class Gammaproteobacteria; order Burkholderiales; family Burkholderiaceae_C; genus Azohydromonas. The sequence continues at coordinate 10,514 of JAEYPG010000497.1, read as the reverse complement.
GTGCAACGTGCCCCGGGCATTGACGTCGAACATCAGGTCCCACTCCTCCTCGGACAGGTCCTCGGCCGGAGCCTGCCGCTCCACACCGGCGATGTTGACCAGGCCGTCCAGGCCGCCAAGCCAGGCCACGGCCTCGTCCACCGCCGCATGCACGAGCGCGCGCTCACGCACGTCGCAGTGGAAGTAGCGCGATCGGCCAGGTCCGGCAGCGTGGGCTTCGCGCGCGAGGCGTTCGCCGTCAGCGTCGCTCACGTCCAACGCCGCCACCGAGGCGCCGGCCGCCACCAGCGCCCGCAGCGTGCTGGCGCCGATGCCACGTGCGCTGCCGGTGACGATGAAACGCTTTCCTTCGAGGCTCATCGCAGGGTCTCCGTCCATGGGGTTCAAGATTCGACCAGGTCCAGCGCCTGGCGCAGCAGGCGTTGCGCAGAGGCATGGTGGCGCTTGCCGACGCACGGGTCGCCCAGGCCCGCGCAGCTGCGCGCGTGACTGCACTCCAGCAGGATGCCCAGCTTGTAGCGCGCCAGGACGACGTACCAGTCCAGGTGATCGAGTGGGCGGGGGCTGTGCCTGCCGTAGTGCTCCACCAGCTCGGCCGGCGTCGGGAAACCGCTCCATGGCTGCACATGGATCGTGCCCGCGCCTTGGCCCGCGGCGTCGGGCCAGGTGGCCAGCAGCCAGCCCAGGTCCAGCAGCGGATCACCGATGGTGGTCAGTTCCCAGTCCACGACGGCGGCAAGCTCGGGGCTGTCGCGACGGAACATCACGTTGGAGAGGTGGAAGTCGCCGTGCATCAGCCCGGTCGCACCAGCCGCGGGGCAATGCTGCTGCAACCAGCGGCCGACCTCCGCCACGCCGGTGAGGCCCTCGGGGCCTTCCCAGCCGTCAAGGCCGCGGCAGCCATCGAGCTGACGCTGCCAGCGGCCGACCTGCCGCTGCAGGAATCCCTGCGGGCGGCCCAGGTCCCCCAGGCCCACGGCCGCAGGGTCCACTTCGCCCAGCGCCAACAGCGCATCGACCAGGGCCAACCCCATGCGGCGGCGCCACGCAGGATCCTTGGCATGCCTACCAGGCAAAGGTGTGCCGGACGGGTTGAAGCCGTCTATGGCCTGCATGAGGTAGAACGGCGCGCCCAGCACACCGTCATCGCTGCAAGCGGCCAGCAACCGCGCATGCGGCACTGCCGTGGCTGCCAGCGCCCCCAGCACCCGTGCCTCGCGCAGCAGCGCTGCACCTACCTCGGCGCGCGCTGGCAGCTGTGGACGGCGCAGCACACAGCAAAAACCGTCCTCATGCCGCAGGTGCACCAGCAGGTTCTGCGTGCCACCGGACAGTATGCGGGCCTGCTCGATGGGGCCGTGGTCCAGCCCCCGGGCCTGCATCCAGCCTTGCAGCCGCAGCACATCCACGGCCTCGGGGGAGACGCCAGCCAGTGCACTCATGCCGGCACGTCCCCATCCATGCCGAGCACGGCCCGGGCCTGTGCCGCTGCCGTGGGCTTGTGATAGGCCGGGAAAAGCGCAGCGCTGGCCTGGTGGCGGCGCAGCTCCTGGCGTGCCACCGTGATCTTGTGCACCTCCGTTGGCCCGTCGGCCAGGCCCATCTGGAAGGCACGCAGCACCATGCCGGCAAAGGGCATCTCGGTCGAGACGCCGATCGAGCCATGCAGGTGCAGCGCGCGCGCGGCGATGTCGTGCAGCACGCGCGGCATGGCTGCCTTCACGGCGGCGATGTCCTGGCGCACGCGCCGGTAATCCTTGTAGTGGTCGATGCGCCAGGCGGTGCGCAACACCAGCAGTCGGAACTGCTCCAGCTCGATCCAGGAGTCGGCAATCCGCTCCTGCACCATCTGCTTGTCGGCCAGCAGGGATCCCTGAGTACGGCGTGACAGCGCACGTTCGCACATCGCGTCCAGCGCTTTCTGCGCCAGGCCGATCGTGCGCATCGCATGGTGCACGCGGCCACCGCCCAGGCGAACCTGTGCGACCTCGAACGCCTTGCCCGGCTGGCCCAGGATGTGGTCAACCGGCACGCGCACGTGGTCGAAGTCAAGGTAGCCGTGCGTGGCCTCGGGCTCGTCGCCGATGCCCACGTCGCGCACGATCGAGAGCCCGGGCGTGCCGGCCGGCACGATGAACATCGACTGGCCCGCGGTGACGGGGGCCTGGGCATCCGTCACGGCCACGACCAGGAAGAAGGCTGCGAAGCGCGCGTTGGACGCGAACCACTTGCGCCCGGTGATGACCCATTCGTCGCCTTCGCGCACGGCACAAGTGGTGAACACCGCGGGGTCGGCTCCGCCCTGGGGCTCCGTCATGGCAAAGCAGGACACGATCCGGTTGTCCAGCAGCGGCTGCAGCCAGCGGCGCTTCTGCTGCGGCGTGCCATAGTGCGCCAGGATCTCGCTGTTGCCCGAGTCCGGGGCCTGGCATCCGAAAACGATGGGTCCGAAGGACGAGCGCCCCAGGATCTCGTTCATCAGCGCCAGCTTGACCTGACCGTAGCCGGCGCCGCCGAGCTCGGGCCCCAGATGGCAGGCCCACAGGCCGCGCGCCTTGACTTGCGCCTGCAGCGGCCGCACGTGCTGCTCGAAGCGCGGATCGTGGATGTTCCAAGGGCTGCCCAGCACGGCATCCAGTGGCTCCACGCGCTCGCGCACGAACTGCGCGATCCAGTCCAACTCGCGCTGGAACTCGGGATCGGTCTCGAAATCCCAGGCCATATCATGGTCTCCTTCGTATCAGGCGAGCAACATGCCGCCGTCCACCAGCAGCGTCTGCCCCAGCATGTAGTCCGACATCGGCGATGCCAGGAAGAGCGCCACGTGGGCCATGTCGCGAGGCTGGCCCAGGCGGCCGAGCGGGATGCGTTTGAGCGCGGACTCCAGGCGCTGGGGGTTCTGCGTGGTCACGCGCGTGAGCTTGCTCTCTACCAGCCCCGGCGCGATGCCGTTGACGCGAATGCCGTCGCGCGCCCAAGCCTCAGCCAGCGTGCGTGTCAGGCCGAAGGCACCCGTCTTGGATGCGTTGTAGGCGGGTGTACCGCGCGTGGAATGGAAGGCCGCGGCGGAGCTGACGATGATCATGCGTCCGCCTGCAACCTTGAGCGCGCCATGGCAGCGGTCGGCGCAGGCCATGAGGCTGATCAGGTTGACGTCCACCACCTTGCTGAACACCTCGGCCTTGAATTCCTGCTGCTGGTAGCGCACGGTGCCCTGGACCTGGACGAGCACGTCGAGCCGATCAAAAGGCAGCGGGACAGCTTCCACACGGCGCCAATCGGACACGTCCACCTGCGTGTAGTGCAGCCCCGTCAAGTCGCAACCCGGCTCGTCGGCGTAGTCGGCCGCGTTCGCACGCGTACCCCATGCGTGCACGGTGGCGCCGTACTGGCGGAAGGCCTGGGCGATACCGTTGCCTATGCCGCTGGATCCGCCAATCACGAGCACGGTTTGGCCGCTGAAGTCCAGAAGGTTCATGTCGTCGCTTTCGCAGTAGGAGCCATCGCCGTGGCGGGTCGGCACAGCGTGATGCCGGCTTCCACCAGGGCGTCAATGGCGGCCTGGTCCAGTCCCAGCTCGCGCAGTACCGCTTCGCTGTGCTCGCCCAGGGCTGGTGGTGCGATGTGCAGGGACAGCGGCATATCGCCGAAGTCCCACAGCGCGCCGATCTGCCGCATCTGGCCGTATTCGGCGTGGATGTAGCTGGCATGCAGGCCCGCGGCCGCGTGCGCGGGATCGTCCAGGAAGGGTTCGCCCTGGGCCTGCAGGACCGGCGCGGCCGGCACGCGGGCCGCATCGAGGCTGGCCAGGGCCTGGGCCTGCGTCAGCCGGCTGAAATGAGCCTGTGGATCGCTGGCTGTGAGGCACTCGAACGCGGCCACCGCCTGCGGCGAGAAGGCTGCCACGGCCACCCAGGCGTCGGCGCAGCGGTACAGGCGGTGCGTTGGCGCAATGCCGGCCTGGTCCTGGTCGAGGTGGGCAATGGGCGTGATGCTGCCGTCGCTCAGCGCCACGGCCTCGGCCACGGTGGTCAGCATCGCGCCAAGCAGCGAGGCAGCCACAGCCTGTCCCTGGCCAGTACGCGTCTTGCGATACAGGCCCAGCAGCACTGCAAATACCGAGGCCGCCGCGGCAAGGTGATCGCCCACGCCGAAGCGCAGCCACATCGGCGGGTTGCCCTTGCCACCGCCCTCGAGCTCCCAGCCGCAGGCGGCCTGCATGAGTTGGTCGAAGCCGGGCCAGTCGGCACGGGGGCCGTGCGGACCGTAAGAGCTGACGTGAGCACAGACGAGTTCGGGCTTGAGCGCACGCAACTGCTGCGGCGCGATCCCGAGCTTGCGCGCGGCCGGCATCCGGATGTTGTGGTGCACCACATCGGCTTGGCGCACCAGCGCCTGCAACACCGGCTGCGCCTGCGGCGTCCCCAGTCTGAGTGCAAGTGCGCGCTTGCCCCGCTGGGTACCGGCAAAGATGCGCTCCAGGCGCCGCATCGCGTCGCCCGAGGGCGGCTCCACCTTGACCACTTCGGCGCCCAGGTCGGCCAGCAACATGCAGGCGAACGGACCGGCCAGGTACGCACCCAGGTCCAGCACCTTCAGGCCGTGCAGCGGCGGCTGTGCGTGGCAGGCCCGCCCTGCCTCAGGAGCCGATGTCGGCAAGGCAGATGGGGACGGCCACGGGACATCCAGGTCGAACGCCGTGGCGCACACCTGCACCCGGCAAGGCGGCAGCACGTGCACGGCAGGACCGGGCTGCAGCGTGGGGCCCAGGACCGGGTCTTCCACCTCGGCGACGTAGCCATTGGCACGCGCCTGTTCGTCTGCATAGATGGCGCCGAAGGGGGCGGCGATCTGGGCCGCCACATCGTGTTCCCAAAAATGGCGCACCCATTCCTGCGCAGGCCGGGTGGCGATGATGGCCTTGTTGGCCCCGAAGTTGGGCGCAACATGGCTGGGCGGGTACTTGGCGTTTTCCGCGGCCACGGCTTCGGGGCCCATGGCAGCGAGCGCCTGCGCCATCCACGGCGCGGCATCGGGAGAGTAGTGAACGTGGATCCATTGGCCGTCGCTGGCCTGGTGCAGGGGGATGGGTGTCGACTTGGGCAGGCCTTGGGCAAAGACGGAACTGGGCCGTTGCGCGCGGGACCAGTGCATCGTCATCGGCACCAGGGCCGCCTGCGCCAGGCTCGTGTGCGCCGCACCACCCGTGCCGCTGCGGTCGCGAGCGATGAGCCGAGCCATCACGCCCACGGCACCCAGCCAGCTCGCGATCCAGCCGGCAAACGGCATGCGGATGAATACAGGGCCGTCGCGATGCCCGGGCTGCTCGTCCAGCAGGCCCAGCCGTGCCAGCACCAGCGTCTCTGCCACGGGATCGTCGGCCCGCGCGTGGCGCTGCGGCCAGCCGCCGATGGCACAGAACACCAGGCGCGGGTTCAGCGCTGCCAGCGCGGCATCGTCGAGCCCCAGCGCGCGAGCTTGCGAGGGCGTGAGGTCATGTACCAGCACATCGGCCGCGGCCAGGAGAGCATGCAGCCGCTTCAGGCCAGGCGCATCGGCTGGATCGAGCGCCATCGGGTGCTTGCCGCGGTCGAGCACGCGAAACAGCGTCCCGGTGCCTAGCTCGCATGCGCCGGGGCGCGATATCCGCACCACGTCGGCTCCGGCTTCGGCCAGGTAGCGTGTTGCCGCACGGCCCGCGAGGCCCTGGGCCAGATCCACCACCCGCAAACCATCGAGGATGCCCGGCTCCTGACTCATTGCGCCTCGATCCCCGCCTGACGAATGAGGTGTCCCCATGTTTGCATCTCCCAGGCTTGAAAACGCGCGAATTGCGCGGGCGCAAGCGTGAATTCCACGGTTCCCAGCCGCTTGTGGGCCTCTTGCACCGCCGCCGAAGCACCGGCATGCCGAAGCCAGCCTTGCAGCCGCATCACGAGCGCTTCGTCAGCCTGTGCCGGCAGGTAAGCCCCGATCCAGAAGCCGATGTCCATGTCCTTGATACCGGCCTCGGCAAAGGTCGGCAACTCCGGTGCGCTGGGACTGCGCAAGGGGCCGGTGACGGCCAGGGCGCGAAGGCGTCCCGACGCGACATGGGGCCAGGGCGAGAAATCGGTGAACAGCAGATCGACGCGCCCGTTCAGGAGGTCGGACAGGGCTGCTGCACCGCTGAGGTAGGGAATGCCCGTGAGCCGGTTGCCGGCCCCATGCTGCAGCACCTCGGCCGGCAGCCGGCTGGTGATGCTGGTGTACGCGAACGAGTATCGCCGCGGCTGCCTGCGCAGCCGCTGTACCAGATCCTGCACCGAGGCCGACACGACCCTGGCCGGATTGACGTACAGGACCATCGGTCCGCGCGACAGCGGCGTCACGGGCGTGAAATCCCTGGCGGGGTCATAGGGCAGCCGTCGCATGACATGCGGATTCCCCGTCATCGTGACGTTGCCCGTGACCAGCACGGTGTGGCCATCGGGCGTGGCCCGGGACACCGCCGTGGCGGCGAGCGCCGAGCCGGCCCCGGGTCTGTTGTCGACGACCACCGGCACACCCGCCTGCTGGCCGACCTCACGGGCCAACGCGCGCACCAGCCCGTCGGGCGCGGCTCCTGCGGTGAACGGCACGATGAACGTGATCGGCCGCCTCGCTGTCGTGTCAACTGCCGCGCGCACGGCGCCGGGCACGAGTCCCGCACCGGGCAGCAAGGCCGCGCACAGCGCCTTCGATGCGGTGCGACGTCTCACGGCTTGGTGATGCGCGTGCGCAGGACACCAATGCCCTCGACCTCCAGCTCGACCACATCGCCTGGCTTGAGCGTGCGCAGCTGCTCCAGTCCGCAACCGTTGCCCACCGTGCCGGAGCCCAGGAACTCGCCCGGGTACAGCGTCTCGGATCGAGAGACATGGGCGATCACGTCCTCGAAGGTCCAGCGCATCGTGCTGGTGTTGCCACGGCCCCACTCCTGGCCGTTGACGCGCGCCACCATCGTCAATTGGTAGGGATCGGGCAACTCGTCCACCGTGACCAGGCAGGGTCCCATCACGTTGGCGGTGTCGAAGTCCTTGCCCTTGGCCGGACCCAGCATGCCGCCCATCTCGACCGCCTGCGCATCGCGCGCGCTGATGTCGTTGAAGATGGTGTAGCCGAAGATGTGCTCGCGCGCCTTTTCCTTGGGCACGTCCTTGGCACGCTTGCCGATGTAGCAGCCGAACTCGAGCTCGAAGTCCAACGCCTGGCTGTAGGCAGGCCACACCACATCGTCATCGGCGCCGATGGTGGCGAAGCGGTTGCACTTGTAGTAGATCGGCTGGCGGTTGAAGGTGTCGATCACTCGATCGTCGGCGCGCGTGCTCATGGCCTTGAGCGTGGCCTCGGGGTCCTGCGTGCGCATCGCACGCAGCCGTCTTGCGGCGGCAAAGCTCTGTCGCAGGTGCAGTTCGAAGCAGGAGCAGTCGCGCATCTGGATCGGTGGCTGGATGGGCGCGCGCAGGCGTACGTCTTGGCGCGCCAGCACCGCTTCAGCCGGTGCGCGCGCAATCAGATTGCGAGCCGCCTCCCACACCGCCGGACCGGCCTCGATGAGGGCCTGCACGCTGCCGAAGGCCGCCGTATCGCCCCCAAGCGCGATCTGCGCCGCGTGTCCCAGATCGAGCACGGCCTGGCCGGCCTCGATCAACGCACCGCAGCGCTGCACGCCCTGGGCGCGTTCATAGGTCACAAGTCTCATTTCAAACAGTCCTCCTGGACATTGGAATCTTCCGGTGTCCTGGCCACCCCACGTCGCAGCACCACCGGCGCGCCCCCATGCGCGCGCTTGCTCATCCAGTGAGACAACGCGGCATCCATGTAATCGGCATGGCCGGGAAACCAGTTCTCAAGCGCTGCCGCCAGGTCACGTGCGACCTGCACCCGGGCCGGGTCCTGCGCACCGTCGTCCAGCATCGCCCTGACTTCACGCACGGACTTCAGCACCGCTGCATGTTCGTCGGCGTGGCACTGCGCGGCGGGAAAACCGCTGTCGGCCATCCACGCCTCTTCCTGATGGAAATGCTCGATCAGGTGCGTGGCCACTGCATCCAGCCGTGCGAGCACATCGGCGTTGCCGGCGGCCTGCAATGCGGCAACGCAGTCGACGAAGTCGCGGTGCGTCGCATCCATGGCCGGGTAGCCCAACAGGTAGGCCTCGGTCCACTGCATTGGTGCACCCATGCTTCAGACCCGCCCTGCCACGGGAATGCAGGCGCCGGTAACCGCCTGCGCATCGTCGGACAGCAGGAACGCGATCACGGTGGCCAGCGCCTGTGGATGCACCCAGCGCGCGAAATCCGCATCAGGCATGTCCGCACGGTTGGCCGGCGTGTCCAGGATGCTCGGGAGCACCGCGTTGACACGCACGCCACGGTCCTTGAGCTCCTCGGCCAGGGCCTCGGTGAGCCGGGCCACGCCGGCCTTGGACGCCGCATACGCGCCCATGCCCAGGGCAGCCTTGTTGGCCGCCAATGCGCCGACGTTGACGATCGCCGCAGGTGCTGCGGCCAGCAGGTACGGCAGGGCTGCGCGGCTGGCCACGACGGCGCTGCGCAGGTTCATCCCGTACAGCGCATCCCAGGATTCGACACTGCCGCCCTCCAGCGTCTCCCAGCGGAACCCGCCAGCGACGTTGACGAGCGAGTCCAGGCCGCCCAACAGGCTGCAAGCCTGCTCCAGCGCTGCAGCCGCGGCCGCCTGGTCGCCCAGGTCGACGTCGCCCAGCACGCCAGCCATGCCGGGCAGCGAGTGCGCCGGCGCGCGATCGAGCAGCACCACGCGGGCGCCGCGCTCGGCAAGCAGGTCGCCCACCGCACGTCCGAGCGCACCCAGGCCGCCGGTCACCAGCACCCGGCGGGAAGAAAGTGAAGCGGCAGCCGCCGCAGGTGTGGAATCCAAGGGTAACTCCGTAGATTTGCACAGATTGATTGAATCTGTTCAGCTATTAGACTTTTCCTCCAACGCGCCGTCAATGCCTGTCACCCCACCCCGTCTTCCGCGAGCCGCCAGGCAACCCCATCAAGGACCCTTCGGGTGCAGCGATAAAAGCTGCCTTGCCGGTGTGCCTGCCCCGGGGCGTGCCAGTTCCGCAGGCACGACGGCGCCGGCATCTCGCGCGCGAAAGGACGCGGGCCGTTCCGAGCCCGCTGCGAGCTGCCGGCATTTCCCTCAACCCCTGGAGGGCCGCCCGTACGGGGCCCGCTTCAGCCACAGGGCCGTCGCCCCGCGCGGGAACGACATGGCCCACCTGCCTGGAATCACCCCATGAGCAACACACGACCGGTCGCAGACCGATCCATTCCGGTCGATGGCGGCGCGAGCGCTGCTGGCCACGAAACGCACTCGGGCAGCAACGGCCTGCGCCTGGACCTCAGCGAGTTCCGCGTGGCCTGGCGCATCGTGATCATTGCCACGCTGGGCATTGCGGCCAATGCTGCGGCGTCGATGCTGTATGCCTTCGGCTCGCTCACTCTGCCCTGGCAGCAGGCTTTCGGATGGGAGCGCAGTGCGATCCAGTCGGCGGTGGGTTTCCTCTTCCTGGGCGCCATCGTGAGCGCGCAGGTGGTGGGCTGGCTGAACCGGCGCTACGGCATGAAACGCGTGACGACCGTGTCGCTGCTGGCGCTGTCGCTGGCCTACGTGGCGATGACACAGATGGGGCCATCCATCAGCAGCCTGTACGTGATGCTGGTGGTGCTGTCGTTGTGCAGCATGGGTACCATGCAGGTCACCTGGACGCACATCGTCAACCTCTGGTACGAACACAACCGCGGGCTGGCCCTGGCGCTGGTGCTTTCGGGCACGGGCCTGGCCGCCATCATCATCCCGGCCGCCGTGAGCGCTGCCACGGCGAAGTGGGGCTGGCAGGCCGGATTGCTGGTGCTGGCAGTGCTGCCGGCCGGCATCGTGCTGCCCCTGGTACGGCTATGGATGGTCGAGCCGGGTGAGGTTGCAGCAACGGCCTCGGCACGCAGCACCCAGGTTTCCCGCCCGGCGCCGGGAGGCGTGCCCTTCAAGGCTGCGCTTCGCAGCCCGCGCTACTGGGCACTGAACATCGCTTTGTCCATGGTGGTGGCCGCCGTCGTTGCCATGGTGACGAGCACCGTGCCGTTGCTGCGCGACAAAGGGCTCGATGCCTCAACCGCCGGACAGGTCTTCGGCAGCTTCGGGCTGTCGCTGATCCTCGGACGCGTGGTCGTCGGCTACCTCGTCGACCGAGTCTGGGCCCCAGGTGTGGCTGCCGTGGCGATGGCGTTGCCGGCGCTGGGATGCTGGCTGCTGGGCCACACCGCCCCCCACGACACCATGATGCTGGCACTGGCCGTGATGCTGATCGGTATCGGCGCCGGCGCGGAGTTCGACATTGCGGCGTTCCTGATGGCACGCTACTTCGGCATGCGCGACTACGGGCCGCTGTTTGGCATCCACCTCGGGATGATCACGTTGGCCTCTACCGTTGCTCCGTTACTTTTTGGGCAGCTCTACAAGAG
>JAEYPG010000469.1 GCA_023410975.1 Pseudomonadota bacterium | reverse complement strand
CAGTGACAGGCCTGCTCGCCCGGCGCGCGGGCCCAAGCCTCGGCCGCCACCAGGGCGTGTGCCGCTGCCGCCGACAGCGGTTGAGCGTTCAGCGATGCGCGCACGCAGGCGCAGGCCCAGGCCACGGCCTGCGCGCGCGGCAGCGCATGGGCCAGGAACTGCAGCGCATCGTCGTGGCAACCGGCTTCCAGCAGCAGCGCCAGGAATGCCTCGGGCGCCGGATCCGCGGCCAGGGCCACGCGGCCGACTGCGGACAATTCCACCTCCGCGCACACCGCCCGCGGCCGTTGCGCACCCAGGCCTGGCAGCGAGCGCACCCCATGGGGCGCCGTGGGGGAGCCCGTGCACGCACTGTCGTCCATGGCGTTCCCCGCTTCAGTTGATGAGCACCAGCGCGCCCTGGAGTGCGGTAAGCGCCTGGGCCTCGACCGTGGTGCACAGCCCCGACAGGTCCAGCGTGGTCTGCGAACGCACCTGCACCTGCAAGCCTTGCACCTTCACGCCCAGGTCGCCGCTGGCGCTGATTTGCAGCCCTTCGAGCCGGATGCCCTGGCGGTCGATGGTGATGCTGTTGTTGCCCACGCGCAGCACGATCGCCACCGCCGCCTCGATGGTGTGCGTGCCGGCCGCCACCTGGACCTCGCTGTTGCCCTGCTCCACGCGCAGCCGGTTGTCGCCGTGGCACACCCGCACCTCACGGTCCTGCCACACGGTGGTGCGCTGGCTGCCGCCGGCGCAGCCCGCGCTGCCCACCTCCACCGTCTGGTCGTTGAAGATGGCCACGCTCTGGTTGCCCGGCGACCGCTTGTCGAAGCCCACGCGCAGCTGGTCGTCGTTCTCCACCACGCGCGTGAAGTCGCGCTCGGCGTGCAGGTAGATCTCCTCCGCGCCGCGCTGGTCCTCAAAGCGCAGCTCGTTGAAGTTGTCCTTGCCGCCATCGGGCGTGGAGCGGGTCTTGAAGGTGCTGCGCGTGCGCTGCGCCGGCAGCTCCAGCGGCGGCATGCGCTCGGCGTTGGCCACGCAACCCGTGACCAGCGGCCGGTCCGGATCGCCGTCCAGGAAGTCCACCACCACCTCGTCACCCACGCGCGGCAGCCACAACTGGCCCCACTGCCGCCCGGCCGCGCCCTGCGCCACGCGCACCCAGCACGAGGAGCCGTCGTCGCGGGGCCCGCCGCGGTCCCAGTGGAACAGCAGCTTGACGCGGCCGTAGGCGTCGGTGTGGATCTCCTGCCCCTGCGGGCCCGTGACCACCGCCGTCTGCGGCCCGCGCATCACCGGGCGCGGCGTGCGCCGCAGCGGCCGGAACACGCCCTGGCGGCGCGCGCGGGCGACGATGCTTGAAGTCCAGCGGAAGCCCGGCGCCTGCTCCATCGAGCCGCGCTCCACCTCGCCGGAAGTCAGCTCGTGCGTGGCGCCGGTGACGAGGTAGTCCTGGTTCAGCCGCTCGCGCGGATGCCCGCTCAACCTGAAGGCCCGTCCCACGCCCAGCTCGAAGACGTTGGCCTGGCCGAGAAAGTCGCGCTGCCCGCCCTGCAGCGCTTCGCGCCGCAGCCCCGCGCGGGCCTCGGCGGCGGCGCGGTCCTGCACGCCGGCCGGGAACTCGAACTGGTCGAACATCAAGCCCTGCGGCGGCGCCGACCGGGTGATGCCCGTCACCGGCATGCGCGGCTTGCGGAAGTCGTAGTCGCGCAGCGTCACGCCGCGCGGCACCACTTCGCCGCGTTCGCGCCAGTCCGTCATGCCCTCGCCGCCACTGGCGATGCGCGCCGACGACTGCGGCCGGTAGTGCACCGTGCCCGCGCCCGGCAGCGGGTGGTAGGCCCGCGTGGAGTCGCACAGCACCAGCACGTGGCGCCGCGCCTCGTGGCGGAAGAAATAGTGGATGCCCTCCTCCTCCAGCAGCCGGTTCACGAAGTCGAAATGGCTCTCGCCGTACTGCACGCAGTACGCGCGCGGGGCGTACTGGGCGCTGAGCTCGTTCTCGACCGCGTCGATGCCGCAGGCCTTGAGCACGCCCTCGATCACGATGTCCGGCACCGAGCGGTTCTGGAAGATGCGACTGTCCACCGCCTGGTGCAGGAACCAAAGCGCCGGCCGCACGGCGGCCCGGAACAGCGCCAGGCGGCCCTGGCTGCCCGCCGCCTCGATGTGCGCCACCAGTCCGTGGACATGGCGCTCCCGGCCGTCCGGCTGCGTGAGCCGCACGCCCAGCTCCTTGCCCAACAGCGCCTCGTAGTCCAGATCGGGGTCCTCGGCGGCCAGCTCCACCGCCATCTCGTAGGGCTGGCTCACGGCGTCGTGCATGCGCAGCGCCTGCAGCCGCAGGCCCAGGGGGCGCTGGGTCGTGACGGCGACCCGGGTGTTGGCATCCATGGCGGTCTTTCAGCAAAGAGTGGAAGAAGCCGAAGGGGCCGGCACGCCCGCGGCGGCCGCTTCGGGGTCGAAGCGCAGATCCTCGGCATCGGTGGACGTGCCCCGGCGGCCCAGCCAGGCCGTCCAGCCCAGGCGGGTGCCGTCCAGGCGGGCCGGCGGCACGTCCTCGTGCCGCAGCACCAGCCGCAGCTCCCAGGCGAATTCCTGGCCCAGGTACTGGCGCACCAGGGCCTGCAGCCGGCGCAGCGCCGGCTGGCCGGGCAGGAAGCGCTCGTAGTCGGCACGGCCCAGCGGACCCAGCCGCAGCCGCAGCTTGTGCTGCGTGCTCCAGGCGCGCGTGCCGGCCAGCGCGTTGACGCCCAGCACGCCGCTGTCGTGCGACCGGCCCAGGCGGCAGCAGCCGTCGTCCGGCAGCTCTATCCACTCGCCAATGAGCTCCTCCACGGCCACCGGCCGGCCGAACACGCTCGCCACCACGGCCCGCAAGCCTTCGGGATGGCGGCCCGGCGCCGCGAAATGGCCGGCGAAGAACAGTGCGACGTCGGCGTCTGGCGCCTGGGCTTCCTGCGGCGCGGTGCCCGCCTGCCCGGCCAGGGCGCCGATCTGGCGCGCATAGACGCTGCTCTCCGGCCGGTCCGCGTCCACCGCCGGCTGGCTGCTCGCCCAGGCGCGGAAGAACAGGCTCAGCAGCCGGTGGTGGAACAGGTCCGCGAAGCGTGCGAAGGCGGCGTCCCCGGCGTGGTGCTGGCGCTCGTGGGCGTATTCCGTCAGGTGGCGTGGCAACGGCCCGTTTGGGCCGAACAGGCCCATGAAATGCACCGCCAGCCGTGGCGGCAGGCCTTCGCCGCGCGGCTGCGGCGCGTCCAGCGCCGAAGGCGCGAAGGCCAGCGAGGGTGGTTGCGAAAAGCGCACCGGGTCCTGCGCCGGCCGCGCCGAGCAGCCGATGCGCGGCAGCCCCCGCGCGTTGCGCTGCAGCCGCCGCACCAGGGCGAAAAAGCCTTCGCCGGCGTCACCGCGCCCCCGGCGCCGGCGAGCATCCCCGGCCGAAGCGGTGGGGGCTTGCGCGACGGCGCTCAGCATGACGC
>JAEYPG010000382.1 GCA_023410975.1 Pseudomonadota bacterium | reverse complement strand
GCTCGTACACCGGCTGCAGCACCAGCCGGTGCGCAAGCACCTCGTGGAACACGGCCTGCAGGTCTTCGGGCACCAGGTGGTCGCGCCCGTCCAGCCAGGCCGCCACGCGCGCGGCGCGCAGCAGCATGCTCATGCCGCGCGGGCTGGCGCCGGCCAGCACCAGCTGCGACAGCTCCGGAGCGTCCGCCTGCGCCAGCCGCACCCCGCTTTCCGCCGGCCGCTCGGTGGCGCGCCACAACGCCAGTGCGTAGTGCCGCAGCGTGGGAGATGCCTGTATGTGGCATTGAAGGGCTGCGGACAGCGCGCCCAGCTCGCGATGCGACACCAGCCCCGCGGGCAGCGTGCCCACCAGCGCGTCGGTGTCGTGGAAGCGCGGGTCGAACACCAGCGCCTCGCGCTCGGCCGTGCCGGCGGGGGTGTCCAGCGTCACCTCCATCAGGAAGCGGTCGCGCGCCGCCACCGCCAGCTCGAAGGTCTCTTCCCGCTCCACGCGGTTGCGGTCGGCGAACACCAGCAGGTGCGGCAGCGCGATCTCGCGGTTGAAGGCCGAGACGCTGCGCTCGGCCATGGCGCGCAGCAGCAGCGAGTGCACCTGCGGGCGGGCCCGGTTGATCTCGTTGAAGAAGAACACCGCCAGCTCCGGGCCATGCGCGATCAGCGGCCCCGCGTCCACCGCCGGGCGGCCCTCGGCCGTGATGTGCGTGTGGTACAGCAGGTCCGCGGGCATCAGGTCGATGGTGCCTTCGACCCGCGCGAAGGCACCGCCCACCACGCGCGCGAAGGCGCGCAGCAGCGTGGTCTTGCCCACGCCCACGTCGCCCTGCAGCAGCACGTGGCCGCGGGCGAAGACGGCAATGTTCACCAGCCGGATCGCGCGGGCCTGCCCCACCACCACGCGCGCGATCTCCCGCTCCATCGCCAGCGCCTGCTCGCGCTGCGCTGCCAGCCAGCCCGGGTCCACTGCCATGCGAGTCCTCCTGCACATCCCTGGACGTGTTCGCGGCTCGGAGGATGCCTGTGCAACCGCCGCACGGGCGATGGATGACCCGCACCGGCACAGGGTCAGCCGCAACCGGCTGCTTGGTTGAGAAGGCACAAGAGTGGCGCTGAGCCCGGCGGCCCCATGGGTTTGCCCCGATGACAAAACCGCTGTACTGGCGCCTGCACATCAGCCCGGCGCAGGAGCTGCCCACGCCCGCGCCAGCCTCGCACGGCACGCGCCTGCAGCCCTCTTTGCCCAGGACTAGACTGGAGCGGCCTGCGGCTGCAGGGCCGCGCTTGCGTTGAAAGCCACATGACCACCGACCGCACCGACCACAGCCCTTCCCTTGACGCCCACTGGATGCCCTTCACGGCCAACCGGCAGTTCAAGCAGGCGCCACGGCTGCTGGCCCGCGCCGAAGGCATGCACTACTGGACGCCCGAAGGACGGCAGGTGCTCGACGGCGTGGCGGGGCTGTGGTGCGTCAACGCCGGCCATGCGCGCCCGCGCATCGTGCAGGCCATCGCGCAGCAGGCCTCGGTGCTGGACTACGCGCCGCCTTTCCAGATGGGCCACCCGCAGGCCTTCGAGCTGGCCGAAGAGCTGGTGAAGCTGACACCGCCAGGGCTGGACCGCGTGTTCTTCACCAACTCCGGCTCCGAGTCGGTGGAGACGGCGCTGAAGATGGCGCTGGCCTACCACCGCGTGCGCGGCGAGGGCAGCCGCACCCGGCTCATCGGGCGCGAGCGCGGCTACCACGGCGTGAACTTCGGCGGCATCTCGGTGGGCGGCATCGTCGGCAACCGGAAGCTGTTCGGCACGCTGCTCACCGGCGTGGACCACCTGCGCCACACCCACGACCCGGCGCGCAATGCCTACAGCTTCGGCCAGCCGGCGCACGGCGCGGAGCTGGCGGACGACCTGGAGCGGCTGTGCGCGCTGCACGATCCCAGCACCATCGCCGCGGTGATCGTCGAGCCCGTGGCCGGCTCCACCGGCGTGCTGCTGCCGCCCGTGGGCTACCTGCAGCGGCTGCGCGAGATCTGCGACCGCCACGGCATCCTGCTGATCTTCGACGAGGTCATCACCGGCTTCGGGCGCACCGGGCAGCCTTTCGGGGCGCAGACCTTCGGCGTCACGCCCGACCTCATGACCGTGGCCAAGGGCCTGACCAACGGCTGCGTGCCCATGGGCGCAGTGTTCGCCCGGCGCTCCATCCACGACGCCTTCATGCACGGGCCGGAGCAGCTGATCGAGTTTCCACACGGCTACACGTATTCAGCGCACCCGCTGGCCTGCGCTGCGGCGCTGGCCACGCTGCAGACCTACGAGGAAGAGCAGCTGCTCACCCGCGCCGGCGAGCTGCACGACTACTTCGGCCAGGCGCTGCATTCCCTCAAGGGCCTGCCGCACGTGGTGGACGTGCGCAACATCGGCCTGGTGGGCGGCGTGGAGCTGGCGCCCCTGCCCGACGCGCCGGCCAAGCGCGCCTTCAACGTGTTCCTGGACTGCTGGGAGCAAGGCGTCCTGATCCGCACCACGGGCGACACCATCGCGCTGTCGCCGCCGCTGATCATCGAGAAGAGCCACATCGACCGCATCGTGGACGTGCTCTCCGGTGCGCTGCGCCGCGTGGCATGAGCACAACGCCAGCCACGACGCGGCCGCTGCCGGTGGTGCTGGTGCCGGCTTGCAACCGGGTGCTGGGGCAGCATCCTTTCCACATTGCCGGCGCCAAGTACGTGGAGGCCGTGCGGCTGGCCGGCGCGCTGCCGCTGGTGGTGCCCGACGCCTCGGTGCAGGAGCTGGACCCGCTGCTGGACTTGGCCGACGGCGTGCTGCTCACGGGCTCGCCGTCCAACGTGCATCCCAGCCACTTCGGCGAGGCGGTGCGCGACGCCACGCTGCCGCTGGACCCGGCACGCGATGCGTGGACGCTGCCCTTCATTCCCCGCCTGATCGAGCGCGGGCTGCCGCTGCTGGCGATCTGCCGCGGCGCGCAGGAGCTCAACGTGGCGCTGGGCGGCAGCCTGCACCAAGCAGTGCACGCCCTGCCCGGCTATGCGGACCACCGCGGGCAAGGCGAGACGGAGGAATCGCAATACGCCCCGGCGCACGAGGTGCGCGTGGAGCACGGTGGGCTGCTGGAAAAGGTGGTGCGGGACGCGGCCTTCCGCGTCAACTCGGTGCACGGGCAGGCGGTGAACCGGCTCGCCCCGGGGCTGCGCGTGGAAGCCCGCGCACCGGACGGGCTGGTCGAGGCCTTCTCCGTGCATGGCATGGATTTCGCGCTGGGCGTGCAGTGGCATCCGGAATGGCGTGCCCAGGACAACCCGGTATCGATGCGGCTGCTGCGGGCCTTCGGCTTGGCCTGCAGCGAACGGGCGGCACGCCGCCACAACCGACAGGAGGAGTAGCCGATGGCGGAACGCAAGGACTTCACATACAGCGACCTGGAACATTGGCTGGACCAGCACCGCGTGACGGAGATCGAGTGCCTGGTTCCTGACCTCACCGGCGTGGCCAGAGGCAAGATCCTGCCGCGCGAGAAGTTCACCGAGGACCGCGGGATGCGGCTCCCGGAAATCGTGGTGGCGATGGGGGTGACGGGCGAGTTCCCGGAAGAAGGCCCCTACTACGACGTCATCACCCCCACCGACCGAGACATGCACCTGCGCCCGGACCCGGCCACGGTGCGCATCGTTCCCTGGGCCACCGACCCCACCGCCCAGGTCATCCACGACTGCTTCGACCGCGACGGGCGCCTGGTGCCCTTCGCCCCACGCTCGGTGTTGCGTCGGGTGTGCGAGCTGTACGCCGCCGAAGGGCTGGAGCCGGTGGTGGCGCCGGAGCTGGAGTTCTATCTGGTGGCGCGCAACACCGACCCGGACATGCCGCTGAAGCCGCCCATCGGGCGCAGCGGACGCGCCGAGACCTCGCGCCAAGCCTACTCCATCGACGCGGTCAACGAGTTCGACCCGCTGTTCGAGGACGTCTACGACTACTGCGAAAAGATGGAGCTGAACGTGGACACGCTGATCCACGAGATCGGCGCCGGGCAGATGGAGATCAACTTCTTCCACGCCCACCCGCTGGGGCTGGCGGACGAGGTGTTCTTCTTCAAGCGCACGGTGCGCGAGGCGGCCATGCGGCACGACATGTTCGCCACCTTCATGGCCAAGCCCATCGCCGGCGAGCCCGGCAGCGCCATGCACATCCACCAGAGCGTGCTGCGCAAGGACACGGGGCTCAACATCTTCAGCAACGCCGACGGCAGCCCCAGCCGCGAGTTCTACTGGTACATCGGCGGGCTGCAGAAGTACGTGCCCGCGGCCATGGCGCTGTTCGCACCCTACGTCAACAGCTACCGGCGCCTGGCACGCTTCACGGCCGCGCCGATCAACATCCAGTGGGGCACCGACAACCGCACCGTGGGCATCCGCTCGCCGGTAGCGCCACCGGCGGCGCGGCGGGTGGAGAACCGCGTCGTGGGTGCCGACGCCAACCCGTATGTGGCATTGGCAGCCACGCTGGCCTGCGGCTGGCTGGGCATCAAGAACCGCATCGAGCCCACGCCCGAGTGCAAGGGCGATGCCTACCTGGGCGACTACGCGCTGCCGCGCAGCCTGGGCGAGGCGCTGGAGAAGCTGCGCGCGGAGGAGGCGCTGGCCGAGGTGCTGGGCGAGGCCTTCGTCACCGTCTACACCGAGGTGAAGGAGACCGAGTTCGCCGAGTTCATGAAGGTGATCTCGCCCTGGGAGCGCGAGCACCTGCTGCTGCACGTCTAAGACAACACACGCACAAGGAGGAGCCATGACCGACCACCTCTACCGCGGCCGCAGCACCCGCGACTGGCAGGCCGCCGACGCGGCCCATTTCCTGCATCCCTTCACCGACTTCAAGGCGCTGGCGGCGCGCGGCGCGCGCATCATGACCCGTGGCGAAGGCATCCACCTCTGGGACAGCGAGGGCCAGCGCATCCTGGACGCGATGGCGGGCCTGTGGTGCGGGAACGTGGGCTACGGGCAGCAGCCGCTGATCGACGCCGCCACGCGCCAGCTGCAGGAGCTGCCCTTCTACAACAGCTTCTTCCAGACCAGCACGCCGCCGGCCATCGAGCTGGCGGAGCTGCTGGCGCAGCTCGCGCCGCCGCAGTTCCAGCACTTCTTCTTCGCCGGCTCGGGCTCGGAGGGCAACGACACGGTGGTGCGCATGGTGCGGCGCTACTGGGCGCTGATGGGCCAGCCGCAGCGGCAGGTGATCATCAGCCGCTGGAACGGCTACCACGGCTCGACCATGGCCGGCGCCTCGCTGGGGGGCATGCGCGGCATGCACGAACAGGGCGGGCTGCCCATTCCGGGCATCGTGCACATCGAGCAGCCGCACTGGTGGGAGCACGGGCGGCGCCTGGGCCTGTCGCGCGAAGACTTCGGGCTGCAGGCGGCCAAGTGGCTGGAAGACAAGATTTTGGAAATCGGCGCCGAGAACGTGGCCGCCTTCATCGGCGAGCCGGTGCAGGGCGCGGGCGGCGTGATCGTGCCGCCGGAGAGCTACTGGCCGGAGATACAGCGCATCTGCGACCGCTACGGAATCCTGCTGGTCAGTGACGAGGTGATCTGCGGTTTCGGGCGCACCGGCCAGTGGTTCGGCTGCGAGCGCTTCGGCACGAAGCCGGACCTCATCACCTTCGCCAAGGGCGTGACCAGCGGCTACGTGCCGCTGGGCGGCGTGATGGTGGGTGACCGGGTGGCGCAGGCGCTGATCGAGAAAGGCGGCGAGTTCACCCACGGCTACACCTACTCCGGCCACCCGGTGGCCTGTGCCGTGGGCGTGGCCAACCTGAACCTGATCCGCGAGCTGAAGCTGGTGGAGCGCGTGCGCGAGGAGACCGGCCCGTACATGGCCGAGCTTTACGGCCAGATCGCCGAGCACCCGCTGGTGGGCGAGGTGCAGACCTGCGGGCTGATGGGCGCGCTCACGCTGGTGCGCGACAAGAGCACGAATGAGCCCTTCGCGCCGGAAATCGACATCGCCATGGTTTGCCGCGGCCACTGCTTCGGCAACGGGCTGATCATGCGCGCCGTGGGCGAACGCATGATCGTCGCCCCGCCGCTGGTGATCACCCGCGCGCAGCTCGACGAGATGGCGGCGCTGATCCGGCACTGCCTGGACCTGACCCTGGCCGATGCCCAGCGCAACGGCTGGCTCTGATCGGAAAGGATTCGCCGCATGAACCGCCCTGCCATCGACTGGCACGCCCGCGCCGCCGAGATGCGCCCGGACGGCCGCTGCTTCATCGACGGCCGCCGCGTCGAAGCCATCGACAGCGTGTCTTATGACAAATACTCGCCGGTGGACGGCCGGCTCCTGGGCGCGGTGGCGCGCGGCCGCGAGGCCGACATCGACGCGGCGGTGCGCAGCGCCCGCGCCGCCTTCGAGGACCGGCGCTGGGCCAAGCAGCCGCCCGCGGCACGCAAGAAGGTGCTGCAGCGCTTCGCCGAGGCCGTCCTCGGCGCGCGCGAGGAGCTGGCGCTGCTGGAAACGCTGGACATGGGCAAGCCCATCGGCCATGCGCTGGCGGTGGACGTGCCGGCCACGGCGCGCTGCATCGCCTGGTACGCCGAGGCGCTCGATAAACGCTACGACGAGATCGCGCCGACGGCGGAGACGGCGCTGGCGCTGATCACGCGCGAGCCCGTCGGCGTGGTCGGGGCGATCGTGCCCTGGAACTACCCGATGATCATGGCGGCCTGGAAGATCGCGCCGGCGCTGGCCATGGGCAACTCGCTGGTGCTCAAGCCCAGCGAGAAATCGCCCTTCACCGCGCTGCGGCTGGCGGAGCTGGCGCTGGAGGCGGGGCTGCCGCCGGGCGTGTTCAACGTGGTGCCGGGCCACGGCGCGGAGGCCGGCGAGGCGCTGGCGCTGCACATGGACGTGGACGCCATCGGCTTCACCGGCTCCACCCGCACCGGGCGGCGCATGCTGGAGTACGCCGGGCGCAGCAACCTAAAGCGCGTGTTCAACGAGCTGGGCGGCAAGTCGGCCTTCATCGTGTTTCCGGACTGTGCCGACCTGCAGCGCGCCGCCGCCACTGCGGCCGGCAGCATGTATTTCAACCAGGGCGAGAGCTGCAATGCGCCCTCGCGCGTGCTGGTGCATGCGGACATTGCCGACCGCTTCGTCGAAGCGCTCTCGGCGCAGCTGCCGCGCCACGCGCCGGGCGACCCGCTGCTGCCGGGCACGGCCATGGGCGCGATCGTGGACGACATCCAGCTGCGCACGGTGCTGGGCTACATCGAGGCCGGCCGCTCCGAGGGCGCCCGGCTGCTGGCGGGCGGGCGGCAGGCGCGGCTGGACAGCGGCGGGCACTACGTCGAGCCCACGCTTTTCGACGGCGTGGACCCCCGCATGCGCATCGCGCAGGAGGAAATCTTCGGGCCGGTTCAGGCGGTACTGCGCTTCCGCGACGAAGCCGAGGCGGTGGGCATCGCCAATGCCACGCCCTATGGGCTGCAGGCCAGCGTCTGGAGCGACAACCTGAGCCGTGCACACCGCGTGGCGCGGGCGCTGCGGGCGGGCACGGTGCACGTCAACCAGTACGACGAGGACGACATCACCGTGCCCTTCGGCGGCTTCAAGCAGAGCGGCAACGGGCGGGACAAATCCCTGCACGCCTTCGACAAGTACACCGAGCTAAAGACCACCTGGTTGCGCATCGACGGAGCAAGCACATGAAAGATTTGCGCGAGCGGCTGAAGAAGCAAGGCATCCACACGCTGCTGGTGCAGTTCACCGACCTGCACGGCGCGGCGCGCGGGAAATTCGTGCCGCTGGCGCACCTGGACGACGTGCTGACCGACGGCGCGGGCTTTGCCGGCCCGGCGATCTGGGGCAGCGCGCTGCCGCGCACTGGCGAGCGCGCCCGCTACCACGCGCGCGGGCAGGCCAGCTCGCTGGTGCCGCTGCCGTGGCTGCCGGGCGTTGCGCGCATCGTGGCCGACGGTTTCGTGGCCAATGAACCCTTCGACGCCGACCCGCGCCAGGTGCTGCGCCGCGCGCTGTCGCCGCTGGAGGCGCAGGGCTGGACGCTGCGGGTGGGGCTGGAGCCGGAGTTCTTCCTGCTGCGCCGCGAGGGCGACGCCATCGTGCCCGCCGACGCGCGCGAGCGCCTGGACAAGCCCGCCTACGACCTGAAGACCCTCCCGCGCCAGGCCGGCTACCTGCACGAGCTGCGCGAGGCGCTGGAGCGCTGCGGGCTGGACGTGATGCAGCTGGAGCATGCCGAGGCGCCGGGCCAGTACGAGGTGAATTTCGGCCACACCGACGCGGTGTCGTGCGCGGACCAGTTCATGCTGTTCAAGCAGGCGGCACACGCCATCGCGCAGCAGCACGGGATGCTGTTCTCGCTGATGCCCAAGCCTTTCGCCGACCAGGCGGGCAGCGACATGCACGTGCACGTGTCGCTGTGGGAAGGCGAAGGCGTGGACGCGCGCAGCCTGTTCACGCCGCACCTGCGCGACGGTGCGGTGGACCGCGGCCGGCCGCTGTCGTCCCTTGGGCGTCACTTCGTCGCAGGGGTGCTGGCGCACAGCGCCGCGCTGTGCGCGCTGGCCGCGCCGACGGTGAACTCCTACAAGCGGCTGCGCCCCACCCTGTCCGGCCCCGGCTACGCGCCCAAGTTCATCGCGCACGGCCCGGACAACCGCACGGCCCTCGTGCGCGACCTGCACGGCCGCTTCGAGTGGCGGTTGCCGGACGCCAGCGCCAACCCCTACCTGATGCTGGCCGGGATGGTGGCAGCGGGGCTGGACGGCATCGAGCACGAGCTGGACCCGGGACCCGACGTGGACGTGGACCTGCTCGAAGCCCCGCCGCAAGTGCTCTCCGAGCTGGGCCTGCGCTCGCTGCCACACAGCCTGGCGCAGGCGCTGGACGCGCTGGAAGCGGACGAGGTGCTGGTCAGCGCCCTCTCACCCGCGCTGGTGAAGGAATTCGTGCGGCTCAAGCGGCTGGAATGGGCGGAATACACGCGGCACGTCAGCGCTTGGGAATTGGAGAGGTATGTGGATGCGTTTTAGCAATGGCGGCCTCGACTCGGAAGTGCGATAGGCCGTCACGACAAGCCGGACCGCAGGCACCCGCCCTATACGGCATGGTGCGGAAAACGTTAGGGCACACTCCCCGCCCCCACCTCGCTCCCAAGCTGCAGTCTTGATGTCCGACTCCTCCTCCAGCCGCCATACCTCCCATCCTCCCCTGCTCTCGGTCCTGTCCCTGGCCGCCAGCATGGCCCTGGTCGGCAGCTACGTCGGGTTGTCGAAACTGCTGGTGGCGGTGTTTCCGGTGTTCCTGCTGGCCTGGCTGCGCTTCGGCATCGCGGCGCTGGCGATGGCCGGCTGGATCAGGCGCCCGGCCGACGAAGCGGTGCTGGGCGCGGCGGAGAAGCGGCTGCTGTTCGCGCAGAGCTTCTTCGGCAACTTCCTGTTTTCCATTTGCATGCTCTTCGGCGTGCAGGCCACCTCGGCACTGGCCGCGGGCGTGACCATGGCGGGCATCCCGGCGGCGGTGGCGCTGCTGTCATGGGTGCTGCTCAAGGAGCGCATCACGCCGCGCTCGGCGCTGGGCATCGCCTGCGCGGTGGGCGGCATCGCGCTGCTGGCCTTCGCGCGCAACGCGCCGGGCGCCGCATCGGCACCGTGGTGGGGCTATGCGCTGCTGCTGGCGGCGGTGCTGTGCGAGGCCAGCTACGTCGTGATCGGCAAACGGCTGACCGCCAGCCTGTCGCCGCGGCGCATCAGCGCGTTGATCAACGCCTGGGGCCTGCTGCTGGTGACGCCCTTCGGGCTCTGGCAGGCGCTGAGCTTCGATTTCGCCAAGGTGGCGCCTGCCTCCTGGGCGCTGTTGCTGTTCTATGCGCTGGCCGCCAGCATGGTCAGCGTCTGGCTGTGGATGCAGGGCCTCAAGGGCGTGCCGGCGCAGCAAGCCGGCGTGTTCACGGTGATGCTGCCGCTCTCGGCCGCGGCCATCGGCGTGCTGCTGCTGGGTGAAAACTTCACGGCGGCGCATGCCGTGGCCTGCGCGCTGGCGCTGGCCGGGCTGCTGCTGGCGACCTGGCCGGCGCGGACGGTGCCTACAGCTGCGTCCGCAGCAGCGCGGCCGCGTGCTCGATGAGCTTCTCCGGCCAGGGCCGCTGCCGCCACGCCTGAAAGTTCACCTGCTTCGAGCGCTGCCAGTCCTGGTCGAAGACGGCGACCAGCCGGCGCGCGAAGTTGGCATCCAGCACGTTCAGGTTGGCCTCGTCGTTGAGCCTGAAGCTGCGGTTGTCGAAGTTGGTGGAGCCCACGGACACCAGCAGCGAGTCCACCACCAGCACCTTGCAATGGAACATCGTGGGCTGGAACTCCGCGATCTCCACGCCCGCCTCCAGCAGCGGGCCCCAGCGCGCGCGCGAGGCGCGGCGCACCGTCTCGGTGTCGATGTGCGGACCCGGCGTGATGATGCGCACCCGCACGCCGCGCTTGCGCGCATCCACCAGCGCCTGCACCGCCAGGCTGTCGGGCACGAAATAGCTGCTGGAGAGGTGGATGGTGTGGCGCGCCGACGTGATGGCCATCAGGTACATCAGGTGCATGCTCTCGCTGCCGCCCGTGGGCGCGCTGCTGAACATCTGCGCCGGCTGCTGGCCCGCGGGCGGCAGCGCCGGAAAGTAGTCGTCGCCGTGCAGCACGCGGCCCGTGGCCTTGATCCAGTTGTCGGTGAACACGGCCTGCATCTGTGCCACCACCGGCCCCTCGACACGGAAGTGGCTGTCGCGCCAGTGCTCCTTGTCCTGTGCCTGGCCCTGCCACTCGTCGGCGATGCCCACGCCGCCGGTGAAGCCCACGCGCCCATCGATCACCAGCACCTTGCGGTGCGTGCGCTGGTTCAGCCGTGCCAGGTGCGACCAGTGCGGCTTGTGGTAGCGCTCGACCTCCACGCCCGCGTCCTTCATCTGCTGCAGGTAGCGGTCTTCCATCTTGATGCTGCCCACCCAGTCCAGCAGCACGTGCACCTTGACGCCGGAACGTGCCCGTTCGGCCAGGGCCTCGGCGAAGCGGTCGCCAATCTCGCCCTTCCAGTAGATGAAGGTTTCGAAGGTGATGCTGTGCCTGGCGCCGTGGATGGCTTCCAGCATCGCCGGAAAGATCTGGTCCCCGTTGAGCAGCTCCTGCACGCGGTTGCCTTCGAGCAGCGGCGGGCCGAGCAGCACGCTCATCGAGCGGCGGAACTGGGGGTCGTGGGTGTCGTAGAGGCGGTCCAGCTGCTCCTGGATCTTCTTCTCGCCCGACATCAGGTTCATGGCCACGAAGGCCACGGCCAGCGTGGCCAGCACGCTCATCAGGACGGTCCACATGGTGCGCCGCCTCATCGCACCAAGCAGATGGACCGGCGTGCCGGCTGGGACTTTGTCATCGCAACTCCTCCGTGACCCGCCCCGCGGCGGAATGCCGCGGCAGTGTTGCAGCGGGCCTGGACGGCGCCCATGCGGTCCTGCCCGGCTGCCAGGGCCCTAGGCATTTCCCGGGCCGGCCCGTCCACTGGAATGGGTGGAGAAGTTGTCCCCTGGCGCGGGCCAGGGCTGGGAGGTGAGCGGCTAGCGGCAGTTCAGGCAGCCACGGCGGGCCGCTGCGCCTGGCGCCACACGGTCTGCGGCGCCTCCTGCTTGAGGCGGTGGTCGCTCCACACCTGGCGCCAGCGGCGCGCGCCGGGCATGCCGTTCCACAGCCCCAGCATGTGGCGCGACACGTGCGCCCAGGCCACGCCGCGCGGCGCCTGGCGCGCCATGTACTCGACCATCAGGCGCTCGACCTCGGCGCGGTCGCGCGGTGCGGGCGCGTCGCCGTAGAAGCGCTCGTCCCAGTCCGCCATGCTCCAGGGCTCGTGGTAGGCCTGCCGGCCGACCATCACGCCGTCCACGTGGCGCAGGTGCTCGGCGATCTCGCCGTCGTTCTTGACACCGCCGTTGAGCACGATGGTGAGCTGCGGGAAGTCCTGCTTGAGCCGGTACACGAAGCCGTAGCGCAGCGGCGGCACCTCGCGGTTTTCCTTGGGGCTCAGGCCCTGCAGCCAGGCATTGCGGGCGTGGACGATGAACACCTCGCAGCCCGCCTCGGCCACGGTGCCGACGAAGTCGCGCACGAAGTCGTAGGACTCGATGCGGTCGATGCCGATGCGGTGCTTCACCGTCACCGGGATGCCGACGGCATCGCGCATGGCTTTCACGCCCTCTGCCACCAGGTCGGCCTCGGCCATGAGGCAGGCGCCGAAGGCGCCGCGCTGCACCCGCTCGCTGGGGCAGCCGCAGTTGAGGTTCACCTCGTCGTAGCCCCAGTCCTGTGCGAGCCGGGCGCAGGCGGCGAGGTCCGCCGGCTCGCTGCCGCCGAGCTGCAGTGCCAGCGGATGCTCCTCGGGGTTGAAGTCGAGGTGGCGCGGCTTGTCGCCGTGCAGCAGCGCGCCGGTGGTCACCATCTCGGTGTAGAGCCGGGTGTGGCGCGTGATGAGGCGGTGGAAGTAGCGGCAGTGGCGGTCGGTCCAGTCCAGCATGGGGGCGACGGACAGGCGCCAGGGGGAGATAGGGGAGGAAGTGGCAGCGGAATTCACGGGCGGGATTCTCGTCAGGCGCGCAAGCGCGTGCTGGTCTGAGGTTGTGCGGAACTGGCGCTGCTCGTGGACGAGTGCCGCAGCCCCAGCGCCGCATCCAGCGCCAACGCGCCCAGCACCACCGTGCCGCCGGCCAGCACGGACGAGGACGGCGTCTCGCCCGCGCCAAGCCAGGCCCAAAGCACGCCGAACAGCACTTCCAGCAGGCCCAGCAGCGACATCTCCGGCGCGTGCAGCACGCGCGACACCGCCACGCACAACAGGCAGGGCACGGCCAGCTGCAGGGCGCCCAGCAGCGCCAGCCAGGCGAGATCGGAGCCCGTGGCCTGGAACGGGGCGGCCAGCGGCAGCGTGGCGGCGGCCGAGAGCAACGCGCCGATCAGCACCGCCGGCAGCATGTCCCCGCTGCCGGGCTGCTCGGCGCCGCGGCGGCGGCTGTACTGCAGCAACGTCCAGTTGGTGGCCGCGGCCAGCGGCACCGCCAGCGCTACGCCGATGCCCACCAGCGCGCGCGAATCGCTGTGCAGCAGCTCGTTGCCGTACATCCAGGCGATGCCCGCGCCCGCCAGCACGATGGCGCCCCAGGTGCGCAGCGCCAGCCGGAGCTTCAGCACGAAGCGCGACAGCAGCGCCGTGAACAGCGGCCCCAGCGCCATGGTCACCAGCACGTTGGCCACGGTGGTGAGCGTGAGCGCCACCATGAAGGCGGTAAACATCACGCTCCAGCACAGGCCCGACAGCCACAGCGTGCGCCCGCCCGAGCGCAGCGTGTCCCACACCACGCGCGGCCCGCGCAGCACCGCCAGCAGCACGCCCAGCGCCAGCGCGTTGAAGGCGCTGCGCCAGAAGGTCACCTCGAAGCTGGCCGCGCTGTCCAGGTGCCGCGTCACCACCCCCGCAATGCTCCACAGCAGGGTGACCAGCAGCATGGCGGCGATGCCTTGGCGGTGGGTCATGAGAGCGGCTCCAGGCAGTGACTGGTGAAAGGTTGGCGGGCAGAAGCGAAACAGGGAGAAAGCGCCCCGTCGCAGCAAAGGTGCAGCCCAATGAAAGAGGGCCGCAGAGCGGCCCGGGCAATCGTCTAGCTAGTGCCCCCGCTTGGCGGGGGCTGGGGGTGCCCCGTCCTGCGCGCAGAGCGCGAGCGGGCGAGGCGAGAAGGCGCTTTAGGCGCCTTCTCGTTGAGCACGCTTGCGCTCGTGTTCCTTCAGATGACGCTTGCGCAGGCGGATCGACTTCGGCGTGATCTCCACCAGCTCGTCGTCCTGGATGTAGGCCAGCGCCTGTTCCAGCGTCATGCGCATCGGCGGCGTCAGCCGCACCGCTTCATCCTTCGACGTGGTGCGGATG
>JAEYPG010000657.1 GCA_023410975.1 Pseudomonadota bacterium | reverse complement strand
GGCCTGGGCCCGCCCCAGGTGCCCCTGGAGGCGCCACTGGCGCACCACCGCGAGCCGCACCTCGGCCGCCGAGCCGGGGGCGGCAGCCTCCGCCCCGGATCCGGGCGGGGGGCAGGCGCTCATGCCGGCGCTCCGGCCCGCACGGCGGGCGCAGCGTGCGGACGCACGATGAGGTCGATCACGAAGGCTTGCTGAGCCTGCGTCAAGGCCGGATGGATGGGCAGGCAGACCACCTCGGCCGCGCGGCGGCGCGCCGCCGGCAGCTCGTCCTGCCGTACCGGCCCGCGCCGGTAGGCCGGCAGCTCGCAGACCAGGGGATGGAAGTAGCGCCGCGCATCAACGCCATGGTCCTGCAGCCGCTGGTACAGCGCGTCGCGGCCCAACGGGTAGCCCGCGCCGACGAAGATCGGGAAGTAGGCATGGTTGGGCTCCACACCCGCGGGCAGGGCCAGGCATTCGATTCCCGAGACACCGCCCAGGGCCTGCCGGTAGCGGTGGTCGATCTCGCGGCGGCGCCCGATCGCCTGGGCCACGCGCTCCAGCTGCAGCAGGCCCAGCGCCGCATTGAACTCGCTCATCTTGGCATTGAGGCCGGGCTCCTCGACCGCGGTCCGAGGATCGAGGCCATGGTTGCGCAGGCGGGCCAGCCGTTCGCTCACGCGCGCGTCGGCGCACACGACCGCCGCGCCTTCGAAGGTGTTGAACACCTTCGTGGCGTGGAAGCTGACGACGGACGCATCGCCCTGGGCCAGCACGCTGCGCCCGCCCGCGCGCACGCCGAAGCACGGCGCGGCGTCATACACCAGCGTGAGCCCGTGCTCCCCGGCCAGGTCCGCCATGGACCCATGGTTGCAAGGGTTACCATAAGCGTGGACCGGCAGCAGGGCCACCGTGCGCGGACCGATGGCCGCCCGCACGGCGGCGGGATCGAGGTTGAGCGTGTGCGGGTCGATGTCGGCGAACACCGGCGTGAGCCCGGCCCAGCGCAGGGCGTTGGCAGTCGCCACAAAAGTGTATGGCGTCGTCACCACCTCCCCGCCCTGGAGGCCGAGCGCCTTGAGCGCGGCGATCAAGCCCAAGGTGGCATTCGCGAACAAGTTCACATGCTCCACCTGGAGTTGCTCGCGCAACGCCTGCTCGAAGCGCTGATGATAGGGACCGCCGTTGCTCAAGACCCCGCTTTCCCATATGTCTTCCAACATCGGAACGAGGGCATCGAGGGGGGGCAAGTCGGGTCGGGACAGCGGAATGGACACGTTAAATCGCAGCCGGTGGGAAATAGCGAGAAATTGGCCGCATTACTTAGTGATCTTAACGGCGGGCTCGCGGCTACAGTGCCCCCGTCGCCAACACAGGGCGGCCGGGTGCGAAGGATTTCTCCAACGCACCTACGGCCGCGTGGGTTGGCTGCCGAGGCAGCCACGCAATACCGCGAAGTCGCCACCTCACGCTGCGGTGATGCGCCGGACGGCGCCTACCGCCTGTCGTTGACACATTTTCATTGCCCGGAGTACTCATGTTCGAAAAAGTCGTCCCCGTCAATCGCGAGCGCCATGCGCAGAAGAAGATCCGCGAGATCAACGGCTTCAGCTTTGCGTCGCAGTTCCACATCGCCTACGTGACGATGCACGAGTTCGCGCGCGCCTCGGCCGTCTACCCCATCGTGTTCCTGGAAGACAAGGCACAGGACGAATTCCGCCCGGTGGCGCTGCTGGGCCTGGATGCAGGTGAGAACCTGTTCGTGGGCGAAGGCGGCAAGTGGGAAGCCTCCTACGTGCCGGCCATCATCCGCCGCTACCCCTTCGCGCTGGCCAGCACCGACCAGGAAGGCCAGTTCACGATCTGCATCGACGAGGCCAGCGAGCTCGTCAGCGACACCGAGGGTGCCGCGCTGTTCGACGACAAGGGCCAGCCCACGCAGGTGATCGAGAACGTCAAGCGCTACCTGTCGGAGCTGCAGCAGATGGACGCGCTCACGCGCGAGTTCGCCAAGTTCCTGGCGCAGAACAACATGCTCACGCCGCTGAACATGCGCGTGCGCGAGAACGACCGCGTCAAGAACATCGCCGGTTGCTATGTCATCAACGAAGAGCGGCTCAACAACCTCTCCGACGAGCGCTTCCTGGAGCTGCGTGCCAAGCGCTACCTGCCCGCGATCTACGCGCAGCTGATCTCGCTGGCCCAGATCGAGCGCCTGATGACGCTGAAGGACAAGCGCAACGCCGCTGCTCCGGCCTCGGCCAACTGATCCCAGGCCGCGGCCTGCCTGCCGCGCCCCCGCGTACCGCACGCGGAGGCACGGCATTTTTTTGCGCTCGCCGTGGCTGCCATTGCCCCAGTAGTCATGATTTTCCCGCGTTTGCTGCGACTCGGGCGGGCCGCAGTGCTCGCCGCGCTGCCCTGCATCGTCAACGCGCAGGTCCCGGGTGCGGCAGCAACTTCCCTGCCGCCCGAGCTCGATCCCAGCCGGCTGCTGCAGCTGGCGCTCGTGCACAACGCCGACGTGAGCTACTCGCGGCTGCAGTCGCGCATCGCCGATGAGGGCTTCCAGGCCGAGACGGGCCTGTACCGGCCGTCGCTGTACGCCAACGCCCGCATCGAAGGCCGGCACCTGCAGCGCACCATCGAGCAGCAGCTCGCGGCGCTGTTCGGCCAGATCACGACGCTGGACGAGCGCGTGCGCGCGGCGGAAACCGGCGTGCGCATGCGCGCGCCCACCGGCGCGGAGCTGTCGCTGGGCCTGCGCACCAGCCAGAAGATCAACAACGTGATTGCCGCGGCACCGCTGGCCCGCAGCGATCGCGAGAGCACCGCCGCACTGGTGCTCACCATCCGCCAGCCGCTGTGGCGCGGCGCCGGGCGCGACGTGGTCGAAACCGATCTGCGCGTGGCCGACGCCGAGCGCCAGATCGCCGCCTGGCAGTACCGCCAGCAGCTCCATCGCATCGGCGGCGAGGCCCTTACCGCGTTCTGGCAGCTGCAGCGCGCCTACGCGGCACAGGCCATCCGCAGCCAGTCGCTGGGCAACGCCCGCGAGCTGCTGACCGACGTGCAGGCCCGCGTCGACGGCGGCCGCCTGGCGCCCGGCGCACTGGCCGAGGCCCTGGCCACCGTCGCCAACCGCGAGGCCGACCTTGCGCGCGGAGTGCAGGCCGTGGCCGAAGGCGAGGCGCGGCTGCGCACGCTGCTGGACCTGCCGCCTGAGGACAAGGGCTGGCGCCTGGTCGTGCCGCCGCAGGACGCCGTGGCGTCCGCCGTGCCGGAGGTGCCGCTGGACGCCGCGCTGCAGAGCTGGCCGGCGTGGCGCATGGCCCAGCTGCGCCGCGACCAGGCCCAGCTGCGGTTGCGCTTTGCCAACGACCGCCGCAAGCCGGGCGTGGACCTGCAGATGAGCTACAGCACCAACGGCCTGGCCTACGGGCCGAGCGAATCCACGCGCGATGCGGTGCGCGGCGGGCATCCCGACTGGTATGTCGGCGTGGCGGTGGACATGCCTTTCGGCCACGACCCGCGCGCCGAGGCCCAGTACCGGGCCCAGGCGCTCAAGATCGAGCAGGCCGAGCTCGAAGGCTCGTCCGTGCGCCAGGCGCTGTCCAACGACCTGTACAGCCGCAGCGCGCAGTTCGCTGCCGCGCAGCAGGAGCTGGCACAGGCCGGTGCCGAAGTACAGGCCCGCGAGGACACGCTGGAAGCCGAGCGCCAGCAGTTCGCCGTGGGCATCGCACCGCTCAACCGCCTCCTGCGCCGCGAGATGGAGGCGCTGGAAGCGCGGCTGCGCCACGCCGATGCGCAGGCACGGCTGGCACTGGCGCGTGTAGCGCTGCAGATGGCGCAAGGCACGCTGCTGAGCACACACGATGTGCGCCTGGAGGATTGATATGCAACATCCGATGCGAGCCGGGGCCTGGGCGCGCCTGGCCGCCGGCTTGGGCCTGGCCTGGATGGCGGCCACGTCGCAGCAGGCGCTGGCTGCCGAGTACGTCGGCATCGTCTACCCACGCCACGACCTCACGCTCAGCGTGCCGGTGCCGGGCATCGTCTCGCGCGTGCTGGTCGAGCCGGGCAAGCGGGTGGAGGCTCGCCAGGCGCTGCTGGCGCTGGACGACCGCATGCAGGCCACCGAGGAGCAGCGCCGCAAGGTGGTGCTC
>JAEYPG010000367.1 GCA_023410975.1 Pseudomonadota bacterium | reverse complement strand
CGCCGGTGCTGGCGGGGCTGCGCGCGATGCTGCTGGGCGCCGCGGCCGACGTGGAGGCGCTGGCCGATGCGCTGCTCAGCGCGCGTGCGCCAGCGGCAACCGAGACGCGGCGCCAGCGGTTGCGCCGCCTTCCGTGGGACGCCATCCATGCGCTGGCACGGCGCCAGCCGCAGCCCGCCGCGCGGCTGGCGCGCAGCCTGGCCAACCGTGTGCGCCACGTGGCCGACGAGGTGGCGCACGCGGTGGCGCTGGCGCGCGGCGAGCGCGAGCCGGACTTGCCGGCGGTGCGCGCGGCCTGGCGGCTGTTCGTCAGTCCCACCGCCTGGTCGTGGCGGCCCTTCATGGCGCTGTGGCGCTGGGACGCGCCGCCGTTGCGCCATGCCATCCGCGCCGCGCTGGCCGTGGGCAGCGCCTACGCGCTGGCGCAGGCGTTGCCATGGGGCACGCATGCGTACTGGATCCTGCTGACCATCGTGGTGGTGCTGCGCGGCAGCTTGGCGCAGACGCTGGAGCGGCGCGACAGCCGCGTGCTGGGCACCTTCTTCGGTTGCCTGCTCACCGGGGCACTGCTGGCGCTGCACCCGCCGGGGTGGACGCTGCTGCTGGTGCTGACGCTGGCGCAGGCCGTCGCGCACGCCTTTGCCGTGCGGCGCTACCTGGTCACGTCGGTGGCGGCCACGGTGCTGGGGCTGGTGCAGGCGCATCTGCTGGGGGCCGGGGGCGGGCCGGTGTTCGACATGGTGGAGCGCTTGGCCGACACGCTCATCGGCGTGGGCCTGGCCTGGGGCTTCAGCTACGTGCTGCCCTCGTGGGAACGCGGGCAGCTGCCGGCGCTGATCGCGCGGGTGCTGCGGGCGCAGGCGCGGCATGCGCGCGTCGCGCTGGCGCTCGGGCAGTTCGAGGCGGTGGACGACGAGCCGGAGCTGCAATGGCGTCTGGCGCGGCGTGAGGCCTACGACAGCCTCTCGGCGCTGGTGCAAGCCACGCAGCGCGCGCTGGTCGAGCCGCGAGCGGTGCGTCCGCCGCTGCAAGCGCTGGAGCGGCTGCAGGTACACGCTTACCAGCTGCTGGCGCAGCTCACCGCCCTGAAGACCATGCTGGTGCTGCGCCGCGGGCGGCTGGATCTGCAGGCGCTGCACGGGCCGCTGGCACGGGCGGCCGAAGACCTGTGTGCCACGTTGGAGCACGGCGCGCCGTTGACGCTGGAGGCGGCCGAGCTGGACGGCACCTCGCGCTTGCCGGCGTACCTGCCCGAGGAAGACCTCAACCCTTGGGCGCTGCGGCGGCTGGCGCTGGCACAAGGGCTGGCGGCGCGGCTGCGGCAGGAGGCCGACCAGGTGGGCGAGGCGCTGCGCGAAGCCGCAGCGGCGGCACCCTCCTCCCGGGCGGCGTAGGCGGGCGGGACGTTGCGGCACGGCACAGGCGGCGCACCGGGCCGGCGGTACTCCGCTTCGCGCCGCGAAACAACGGGCATGGCGCATGCTGCATATTCACGATCGTGTTTGGATCGAATTTGAAAGCACTTCGCCTTCCGAGTTTGAGTTGCCTTGAATCAAACTCGCAGCCAGCCCCGCCATCGCGGGGCTTTCCCATTTTCGGGGGTACCCAGTACACGCCCGGGGCGAGCCGGCACGCTCGCTGCTGTGTGGAAGACAAAAGGAATTCAAGCGCCGGTGCGGCAGTCGGGGGCGCCGGGCATGAAGGAGTTGGAACCATGAATCAACCGGATATCGAGCTCACCGGCTACGAGCTGCATTTCGAGTCCCTGGCCGATCCGTGCCAAGCCTGCGCCTTTCCCTGCGACGCGCACGGGCAGGTGGACATGGACCGCCTGGGGGACGCGGCACTGCGCCGCTACCTGTACGCCCGGGCCGTGATCGGGCGGGTGTACCGCCTGCCGGCGGTCAGGAGCCGGGCCCGGCGCTGAGCCAACCGGGGCCTGCGCAGGCTGCAGGATGGGTGCTCCGCTGGCGGCAGGCATTTCACCGCAGGACATCGCGTGGCGAATGTCTGGCCTTGCATCCGGCGAGAATCAAGAGATTGCGAGCAGGCAGGGGCCGCGGGCGTGAACTAATTGACAGGGTGGCTCGGCAGGCATTGGCTAATGCCGAAGCCAAAGCGCTTGGAGGTTTCGTCATCAAAACAAGCGGCCTGCCGGTGCGTGCCTGAAACGTGTTCTCGGGCCGACGCATTCCATGTGCATGCGCTCCTGTTGTCAAAACGTGAAAACCTTTTCCCGTCAGTCGGCAGCAAGGGAGTGCATTGACACTGCGTCCCCACGCCCTTCTTAGTGTTTTCCCTTGGATTTTTGGCCTCCGCTGCGTTGGCACGGTCGATGCAGTAAGGGCGGCGTGCAAAGGAGACGTGTTGCATGAGCACCCTGGAAATGGAACAAGCCGACTACGAACTGCGTTTCGAATCCCTGGTCGATCCGGTGCGTGCCTGCGCCTTCCCGTGCGACGCGCGCGGGCTGGTGGACATGGACGGCCTGGGCGAACAGGCCTTGCGCCGCTACCTGTACGCGCGCGCCGTCATCGGCAAGGAGTTCAGGCGCCCGCTGGTACATGCCGTCAGCGTGGAGCGCGCCGCTGTGACAGCCTGACACAGCGCACCGTGGGCGTGCCGCCGTGCCGCACGCCCCACCGCCCTCACACCAGCCCCGCTGCTGCCAGCTCCTTCTTGGCATAGGCGTAGTACAGCGGTGCAGCCACCAGCCCCGGGACGCCGAACAGCGTCTCGGCGGCGAACATCACCGCCAGCAGCTCCCACACGCCGGTGCTGGTGCGCGAGCCCACCACGCGGGCGTTGATGAAGTACTCCGCCTTGTGGATGCCGATGAGGAAGGCCAGGCAGGCCACGCCCACGAACACCGATACCGACACGCCCACCAGCGTCATCACCACGTTGACCACCAGGTTGCCGACGATGGGCACCAAGCCGAACACGAAGGTCATGCCCACCAGGGCGTAGTCGTAGGGCATCGCCACGCCGAAGGCGGGCAGCAGCCCCAGCAGGAACAGCGCCGTGAGCACGGCGTTGAAGGTGGCGATCCAGAACTGCGCCGCCACGATCTGGCGGAACGCGTCGATGAAATGCGCCGCGCGCGTGGCGATCGCCGCCGACAGCGGCCGCCGCTGCGCCGGCGGCCGGCGGGTGGCCAGCAGCGCGCCCACGATCAGCCCCACGTAGGCCAGCAGCAAGCCGTGCAGCCAGGTGCGCCCCATCGTGGCGAGATGGCTGGCCTGTGCGCGCAGCTGCGTCGCGATCAACTCCTGCACGCCGGCCACGCCCTCGGGCAGGTGGCGCACGATCTCCGGCGGCAGCCGCTCGCGCATTTCCAGGATGGTGGTGGCCAGGTGGTTGAGCAGCGCCTGGTACTGCTGGACCGCCAGCAGCGAGTAGCCCTTGGCGTTGAGCATCAGCGCCACCAGGCCCGCCAGTGGCGCCACGATGACCAGCGTCGCCGCTAGCCATGGCGGCAGCCCGTTGCCGCCGTCGCGCCGGGCTGCCAGCGGGATGCGCGTGAGCGCGCGGGTGAGCAGGAAGCTCACGCACACCGCCAGCAGCCCCGGCAGCAGCCCCGCCGTCAGCGACAGCAGGCACAGCACGCCCACCAGCACGAAGCTCGCGCCCTGCACCACGCGGTGCGCCAGGGTGCCGGGCGGCGCCGGCCAGTCCGATTTATTCGTCATGCACTTTGTTGGTATTGCATTCATGCCCACAGCGGGCCGGCGGTGGGCGTCCGCCGCCGGGGATGATCAAACCGGCAGCGCCGAGCGTGGCAGCCCGAACACGCGGTCGAACATCCAGTTGAAGACGAAGGTGTAGGCAAGGAAGAAAAGCACCAGCCCCAGGTCCATTGCCGCCGCGTGCCACAGGCCCACGTCCAGCCACCAGGCCATCACCGGCACCAGCATCGCGGCCAGCCCGCCCTCGAAGCCCACCGCGTGCGCCAGGCGCCGGCGCAGGCTGCGCCCGCGCACCGGTTGGCGAGCCTCCCACCGTTCGAAGGCGTGGTTGAACACCACGTTCCACACGACGGCCACGGCCGAGCTGAGCACGGACAACAAGCCGGCGTGTGGCAGGTCTGCGTCCGACATCAGCATGAAGCCGGCACCGGCCAGCACGATGGCGATTGCCTCGTACAGCGTCACGTAGACGATGCGCCGCTTGATGCCCTGCATGCGCGTCGCGCCGTGCGTCCGCGGGTGCCGCTCAGGACCCGCTGTCAGCCTGCGCGGCCTTGCGCGCCGCCTCCTGGCGCGCCTTGAACTTGAAGTACGTCCACATCGCGCCCAGCGTGGCGAAGGCAACCATCCACCAGCCAAACAGCACGTAACCCGCGTAGACCATCAACACCCACAGCAGCAGCAGCAGCACGAAACCCAGAGCTCTCATCGCATCTCCTTCACGGTGGGATTGTCCCAGGCCCGCCGAGGTTCCCTGCCAGCAGGTTGGCAACGAGGTCCGTGAGCGAGGAGGAGCCGGGGAGAAAGGCTGCCGTGCCTGCCGCAGCACGCGGCGTGCGCCATGGAGCTGAGGCAGGCAGCCGTGTCCGCCGCGTCAGTACCCGTTGCGGCGGTAGCGGTCTTCGTAATACCGGCGGTTGGCCTCGTGCTGCGCGCGCTCGGCAGCCACGCCACGGTCATGGGCCTGCCGGTAGGCGTCGTTGACGAGGGCCTGGCCGCGCATCTGGTTGTTCAGCTGGGCGGGTGAGGGGGTCTGGCTGGCGTTGCGTGTGCGCTGCTCGATGTTGCGCACCGTTTGGTCCACCAGTGCCTGGTTCTCGGCATCCGTGCGCTGGCGGGTGTACACGGGCTTGGCCCAGTCCTGGGCCTGCGCAGGCTTGCTCCATTCCTTGGCCACGGTGGGCTGCTGCGCGGCCTCCGTGCGTGTCTCGCTCCTGGGCGGCGTGGACCATTGCTGCGTGTACACGGGCTTGGCCCAGTTGTTCGTGCCGGGCGCCTGCGGCGTCTCGGCGGGGCGTGCCTGGGCATTCGACGGCACGGACCATTGCTGCGTGTAGGCCGGCTTGGTCCCCGCGTCAGCCGCGTGCGCGGCCGCGCCAAACAGAAGAATCAGTAGCCATGGCACCGCATGCGCCTGCTTTCCTTTGTGCATCGCTCCCTCCTTGACTCATCGTGGACAGTCCCAGGGCAACCCCGGGCGCCGACGGCGCTCGCATCCTGCGGCCCCAGGTGCAAGCCATCGCGCGTGCGCGCTGCCGTTCAGGTCAGGCCGCCTCGGCCTGTGCGTGCTGGCTGGCTTCCAGGCCGGCCTTGATCTCCAGAATGGTCGGCAGGATCGATTCGAAGAGCCGCACCAGGCGCGGCTCCAGCTGGCTGCCGG
>JAEYPG010000346.1 GCA_023410975.1 Pseudomonadota bacterium | reverse complement strand
AAAGCCTACTGCTATCCCGGATAGTTGTCCAGGCTTTGGGTTCTCTATATCTTGCGGTGCATGTCGCCAGACGCTCCGTCCTCGGTCACCACTGAAGAGCGCGCCAAGCAAGCTATCGAACGGGCTCTTGGTCCCGAGCTGCTGGCTGTCCTGCACGACCCCAGGACCATTGAGCTGATCCTCAATCCGGACGGCTCGCTGTGGGTCGAGTGCCTGGGCGAGCCGATGCGCAGCATCGGCACGATGAGCGCCGCGAAGGCGCAGTCCATCCTCGAAAACGTCGCCGGCTTCCACCGCAAGGAAGTCAGGCGCACATCCCCGCTGCTGGAGTGCGAGCTGCCCATCGACGGCAGCCGCTTCGCCGCGCAGCTGCCGCCCATCGTTCCAGCGGCGTCCTTCCAGATCCGCAAGAAGGCCATCAAGGTCTTCACGCTGGACGACTACGTGGCCCGGGGAATCATGACCGATGCCCAGTTCACGGCCATCGTCAAGGCCGTGCACGAGCGCCGCAACATTGTCGTCTCTGGCGGCACGGGCTCGGGCAAGACCACGCTTGCCAACGCCCTCATTGGCGAGATCACGGATGCCTTCCCGGATGACCGGCTGATCCTCATCGAGGACACGGGCGAGATTCAGTGCCGGGCCGCGAACTACGCGCAGTGGCACACCACCACCGACGTGAGCATGCGCGATTTGATCAAGCACGCGCTGCGCGCCCGGCCGGACAGGATCATCGTCGGCGAAACCCGCGGCCCCGATGCCATGGACCTGCTCTCGGCCTGGAACACGGGCCATGAGGGCGGCCTCGCCACGGTTCACGCCAACAACCCGCGCGCTGCACTGAGCCGGCTGCAGATGCTCGTGAGCATGCACCCGGAGTCCCCGAGGCCGATGGAGCCGCTGATCGCCGAGGCGGTCCACGCCATCGTCCATATCGCCCGGTTACCGGATGGCTCTCGCCGTGTCCAGGGAATCCTGGGCGTGGATGGATTCAGGGACGGCGCCTTCGTCACCACGTTCCTCTGACCGTTTCCTCAGCAACCAGGAGCATTCCATGCACTCCAGGGCCCAAGCTCGCCTTTTGAAACCTGCCAGCTTCGTGCTCGGCACCCTGCTGGCGCTGGCCGTGCTGGCGCTGATGCCCAACCTGGCACACGCCGCGGCGGGCGCGGGCGGCGGCATGCCTTGGGAGGGGCCGCTGGACCAGCTCCGCGCTTCCGTCACCGGGCCGGTGGCCTTCGTCGTGTCGCTGATCGGC
Organism: Pseudomonadota bacterium; assembly: GCA_023410975.1. Classification (GTDB taxonomy): domain Bacteria; phylum Pseudomonadota; class Gammaproteobacteria; order Burkholderiales; family Burkholderiaceae_C; genus Azohydromonas. Next base: position 6,137 of record JAEYPG010000346.1, on the reverse strand, counting down.
ATCGTGGTGGCTGGCTCGATTCTCATCTTCGGCTCGGATCTCAACGCCTTCTTCAGGACCATGGTGCTGATCGTCATGATCATTTCCATCCTGATTGCGGCGCAGAACTGGCTGGCCGGCACCTTCGGTCGCGGCGCCTCCATTGCCACGGCGGCGCACCACAGCCAGGAGGCCTGAGCCATGGCGCTGCACAAGGTGCCTGTGCGCGCCTCGGCCAACCGCCCCAACCTGTTCATGGGTGGCGACCGTGAGCTGGTGATGGTCTGCGGGCTGCTGGCCGCGGCCTTGATCTTCTCGGCCATGGAATGGCAGGCCATCCTCTACGGGGTGGCCGGCTGGTTCGCCTCGCTGTACGGCTGGCGGCTCATGGCGAAGTCGGACCCGCTCATGCGCCAGGTCTACATGCGCTCCCTGCGCTGCTACCGGCAGCGGTACTACCCGCCGCGCTCGACGCCGTTCCGCGTCAACACGGCCACCCAGGGGAAGCAGTACAAATGATCGTACCTACCACCCTCGCCGTTGCGGCGGCGGGCGCGGCCACCTTGGCGGGGCTCGCCTTCCGGCTCAAGGGTGTGGACGCTGCCCTGCGGCTCAAGCGCCACCGCTCGAAGGATGCAGGCGTGGCCGACCTGCTGAACTACGCGGCCGTCGTCGAGGACGGGATCGTGGTGGGCAAGGACGCCGGCTTCCAGGCCTCCTATCTCTACCGCGGCGAGGATCAGGCCAACAGCACGGACAAGCAGCGCGACGCCATCGCTGCGATGGTCAACAAGGCCCTGGCGCCGCTGGGCAGCGGCTGGATGCTCAACGTCGATGCAGGCCGGCGCCCGGCGTCCACCTACCCTGAGCGCCATCTCTGCCGCTTCCCCGACCCCGTGTCGGCCGCCATTGACGAGGAGCGCCGCCGCCAGTTCACCAGGCACGGCGCGCTCTTCGAGAGCTACTTCGTCATCACGCTGACGTGGCTGCCGCCGAAGCTGGCCGAGCGCAAGCTGGTGGAGCTGATGTTTGACGACGACGCCGTGCAGCCGGACCACACCAGCCGCACGCACAGCCTTATCGACCAGTTCAAGCAGCAGCTCACGGCCATCGAGAACCGCCTGTCGTCCGTGGTGAAGATGACGCGGCTGCGCGGCCAGGAGGTGATGGACGAGGAGGGCACCCGGCGCACGCTGGACGACCAGTTGTCCTTCCTGCAGAGCTGCATCACCGGGATGCACCACCCGATCGCGTTGCCGGACAACCCGGCTTACCTGGACCTGCTCATCGGCGGCCAGGAGCTGACCCCCGGCACGATCCCGCTGCTGGGCCGCAAGTTCATCCAGATCGTGGCCATCGACGGGTTCCCGCATGAAAGCTGGTCCGGCATGTCGCAGGCGCTGGCAGAGCTGCCCAGCGAATACCGCTGGAGCACGCGGTTCATCTTCATGGATCAGCACGAGGCGCTGAGTCACCTGGAGAAGTTCCGCAAGAAGTGGAAGCAGAAGACCCGCAGCTTCTTCGATCAGGTCTTCAACACCAACGTCGGCGGCGCCAACCTCGACGCCATCAACATGGTCGCCGACGCGGAAGCCGCCAAGGCCGAGGTGAGCTCCAACTTGGTGACCGATGGCTACTACACCAGCGTCGTCGTGATCATGGACGAGAGCCGGGACCGGGCTGTGGCCTCGGCCCAGGAGGCGCAGAAGGTCATCCAGCGGCTGGGCTTCAACGCGCGCATCGAAACCATCAACACGCTGGACGCGTTCATTGGCAGCCTGCCGGGCCATGGCGTGCAGAACGTGCGCCGCCCGCTGGTCAACACCATGAACCTCGCGCACTTCCTGCCGCTATCGAGCATGTGGAGCGGCAGCCGGACTGCGCCGTGCCCGCACTACCCGAAGGGCTCGCCCGCGCTCATGCAGTGCGTGACGCATGGCCGCACGCCGTTCCACCTCAACCTGCACGTGCGCGACCTGGCCCACACGTTGATGATCGGCCCGACCCGCAAGGGCAAGTCCACGCACCTGGGGATGATGGCGGCGCAGTCGCTGCGCTACGAACACATGACCGTCTTCATCTTCGAGGCGGGCATGAGCGCGTACCCGCTCACGAAGGCAGTGCGCGGCCGGCACTTCAACGTCGCGGCCGACGAGCGGCCCCAGCTCGCGCCGCTGCAGTTCCTGGACACCCGCAATGATCGCGCGTGGGCCATGGACTGGATTGACAAGGTGCTCGCGCTCAACGACTTCAGGACCACGCCCGAGCAGCGCACCGCCATCGCCACGGCCATCCTGAGCATGCACCAGAACGGCGGCAGGACCCTCTCGGACTTCTTCAATGCCTGCCAGGACGACGCCGTGCGCGAGGCCCTGATGCAGTACACCGTCAACGGCGCCATGGGTCACCTGCTGGACGCGGCCGAAGATGCCCTGGGCTTCAGCCGCTTCAACACCTTCGAGGTGGGCGAGCTGATGGAGCTGGGCGACAAGTACGCGGTCCCCGCGCTGCTCTACCTGTTCCGCCGCGTGGTGCGCAGCCTCAAGGGCCAGCCGGCCGTCATCTACCTGGACGAGGCCTGGCTGATGCTGCTGCACCCGATCTTCGAGCAGTGGATTAGGAAATGGCTCAAGACCCTGGCGAAGCTCAACTGCGCCGTCGTGCTGTCCACGCAGAACCTCACCGACGCGGCCAAGTCCGGCATCTTCGACGTGATCGTGGACAGCACCGCCACGAAGATCCTGCTGCCCAATCCGGATGCCGTGTCCGAGGAGATGACCGCGCTGTACCGGCGCATCGGACTCAACGACCGGCAGATCCAGATCGTGGCGAAGGCCCTGCCCAAGCAGCAGTACTACCTCATGTCCGAGCCGGGATGCCGCCTGTACGAGCTGGCCCTCGGCCCTCTGGCGCAGGCCTTCGTCGGCGCCACCGACCCGGTGTCCCTGGCAACCGTCAGGCGGCTCGAAGAGACGCACGGCGAGGCCTGGATCCACGAGTGGCTCGCCATGCGTGGCCTGAAGCTCGACGACTACCTGGAGATGGCATGAACCCCAAGCTTTCGGCCCTGGGTGGCCGCATCAGGCTCCTGTTGCGCAAGGACCCCGACACGGCCACCGAGAACCCCTATCTCAACGCCCGGCGCACGTGGAATCTGGCCGTCGGCTCGGCCATCAACCGCGGCTTCATCGGGACCATGGTGGGCGGCTTCGGCATGGTGATCGCGCTGGCCGCCGTGGGCGGGATGGTCCACATCGGCAGCCAGTCCAGGTTCGTGCCCTACGTCTACGTCGAGCGCCTCAACGGCGAGACGCAGCCGCTGGGTGTCGCCGTGCCGGTGTCCCCGGTCAGCCCACTGGTGATCAACGCGGCCGTGCGCGACTTCATCACGGACGCCCGCACCGTCACCCCGGACGTGACGCTGCAGCGCAAGGCCATCGAGCGGGTCTACGCGAAGCTGTCGCCCAGCACGGCTGCCCGCACCAGGATGGATGAGTGGTTCGCGTCCGATCCGCCGTTCAAGCGTGCGGCCAAGGTGGTGGTCAGCGTCGACAAGGCCACGGTGCTCCTGCAGAGCCCCACCACGCTGCAGGTGGACTGGGAAGAAATCACGCACGACCGGCAGGGCTCGCAGCTCGGGGCCGTGCGCATGCGCGCCCTGGTGACGTTTGCCGTGGCCACCAGCACGCCGATCAACACGCCCGATGCCGAGCTGGCCCTGAACCCCGCGCGCGTCTTCGTCAGCGACTTCTCCTGGACGCAGATCAGGTGAGGGTGGCGATGAAGAAGCACCTGATTGCGGCGTGCGTGGCCCTGCTGGCTGCGCCCGCCATGGCGGCCGACCCGGCCACCCAGCAGCTCCTCTCGAGGGATGGCGGGCAGAAGCTCACGAAGCAGCAGCGCCAGGCCCTGGGGGTCGCCAGCCGCTGGGAGACCTACTCCACTTCCGGCATGGCGCCCGTGCCGGGCCCCAATGGGCAGGTCCGGTTTGTCTATGGAGCACAGCAGGCCACGCTGGTGTGCGCGGTGCTGCATGGCTGCGACTTGGCGCTGCAGCCGGGCGAGAACATCAACGAGGGCGGGGTTCACCTGGGCGACGCGGCCCGCTGGACCGTGGAGCCCGCCATCGAGGGCAGCGGAGCCCACGAGACGCTGCACCTGGTCATCAAGCCCAAGGACGTGGGCCTGCAAACCACGCTGTTCGTGTTCACCGACCGGCGCCGCTACACCTTCAAGCTGCGCTCCCACCTCACCGAGAACATGACCACGGTGGGCTTCGAGTACCCCGAGGACGCCAACGCCAGGGTCGCCCAGGTGCGACGCCTGCAGCAGCAGGAGCGCCAAGAACGCACCATTTCATCCACCGGCGAGTACCTCGGCGACCTGAGCTTCGACTACGACCTCGACGGCCCTAAGAATCTGCGCCCGGTGCGCGTCTACAACGACGGCCGCAAGACGGTGGTGGAAATGCCACCCGGCACGTCCAACGGCGAGCTGCTCTCGCTGGTGCTGCTGCGCAGGGAGGGCGGGATCATTTCGGACGACCAGCCTGAGCGCATCGCCACCCGCTACCAGAACGGCCGGTACATCGTGGACGCCGTTTTCGACAAGGCCATCCTGATCGCGGGTGCGGGCAGCGATCAGCAGCGCGTGACGATCACCCGCAGGACCAAGTGATGAACAACATCCTCACCGCGGCCGTGTTCTCGCTGGTCCTGGCCGGCTGCGCCACCACCAGGACCGAGGCGCCGCAGGGCAATTACCTGCCGGCCGGCATCGACCAGTCCCGGCTCGCGGCCGACACCATGCGCCAGCTCGTCGCCGTCCATCCGCCCGCCAGGACCCGCCTGGTCCTGGAGCAGCCCGCCAAGGACCCCTTCGGGGCCGCGCTGCTGCAAGGACTGCGCGCCAGCGGCTACGCTGTCCAGGAGGGCGGCAAGGCTCCCGAAGGCACGCTGCCGCTGTGCTACGTGGTTGACCAGGCGGGCCCCGTGTTTCGCGTCATGGTGGCCGTGGGCAGCCAATCCCTGGCCCGGGCCTATGTACCGCAGGGCAACACGCTGGTGCCGGCTGGCGCCTGGGCTCGCAAGGAGTGAGCATGGCTCAGCAGGACCTCCTGTCGCCCGATGCGTCGCCCGGCAGTGCCGGCGTGCGCCGCGTCAACCGCGTGCCGATCTATCTGGCAACGGGCGGCCTGTCCCTCTTCGTGGCCGTGATGGCGTCCGTGGCCTGGCAGCGCGCGGCCCGGCAGCAGGTGCAAGCGCAGGCGACGCAGCCGACCACCGCAGGCACCAGCTCGCTGTCGGCGGCCAAGGCCATCACGGGCCAGTACCAGGGGGCCGTGGTCCCCGCGGCGGCCCCGCCCACGCCACCCGCGCCGGCACCCGCGGCCAGCCCTGTCATGGTCGCGCGCCCGACCGGGGATGACCTCGACACGCCGCCGCCTCCTCCCGGGCGCAGCCCGGCCAGCATGCCCCCAATGCCGCCCGGTGGCGGTGGCGCTCCAGCTCCGGTGACGGACCCCGTCGCCGACCAGATCCGGCAGCGCCGGCTGCAGATGGCCGAGCAGGCGTTGCAGGCCCCGACGACGGTGAAGTTCGCGCTGCAGCGCACTGGCGGAGGCGTGGGCGGGGGCGGGGACGGCGCCCCAGCCTCGCGCGAGGAAATGCTCGCGCGCATGGCCCAATTGCAGCAGCAGGCCGCCGACGCCGGCGGCACGGGCCAGGACGTGAATGCGGCGTACCAGCAGCGCCTGGCGCAGCTCCGCGCCGCGCAGGGCGGCGCTCGTGGCTCGATGCCCGCCGCGGCCCCGTCTCGCACCGGCATGGCCCAGTTCGACGGCCAGCCCAACCGATGGGCGCACGACGCGCAGGTACTCCCACCAGAGTCGCCCTACACGCTGCTGGCCGGCGGCGTGATCCCGGCGCTCCTGCAGGACGGGATCAATTCCGAACTGCCGGGGCAGATCAGGGGACAGGTGTCGCGCAACGTGTTCGACACGGCCACGGGAGAGCACCTGCTGATTCCGCAGGGCACGCAGCTCGTCGGTGCCTACTTCAGTGACGTGGGCTATGGTCAGTCGCGCGTGGTGGTGGCGTGGCAGCGGCTGGTCTTCCCGGATGGCAAGACGCTGGACCTGGGCGCGATGCCCGGCGCCG
>JAEYPG010000331.1 GCA_023410975.1 Pseudomonadota bacterium | reverse complement strand
AAGACCTCGCTGGCCGAGAAGGAGGCGCTGCTGCAGGAGGTGCACCACCGGGTGAAGAACAACCTGCAGATCGTCACCAGCCTGCTGCAGCTGCAGCGCCGCCAGCTCGCCGACCCGGCGGTGCAGGTCGCCTTCGCCGAGACCGAGAACCGCGTGCGCGCCATGGCGCTGGTGCACCAGCGGCTGTACCAGCACGGCACGCTGTCGTCGCTGGACTTCGCCGACTACCTGCGCAGCCTAGGCGCGCAGCTGATGCAGTCCTTCGGCAGCGAGCGCCTGGTGCGGGTGGATTACCGGGTCAAGCCGCTGCGGCTGCCGCTGGCCACGGCGATCCCGCTGGGGCTGATCGTGACGGAGCTGATCACCAACGCGCTGAAGTACGCGCTGGCGCAGCGCGGCGACGGCGTGCTGGGCATCGAGCTGGAGCCCGACGACGCCAGCCAGGGCCTGCTGCTGGTGATCAGCGACAACGGCCCGGGCCTGCCGGAGGGTTTCGAGCCGGCGCGCAGCCGCGGCCTGGGCATGCGGCTGGTGCAGACGCTGTCGCGCCAGATCGGCGCCACGGTGGCCTTCGGCAGTGCCCCGGGCGGCGGCACGCGCTGCAGCATCCGCTCGCCGATCCGCAAGGAGGTGCCGGAGGCAGTGGCGGCGTGAGGCTGCGGCCCGTCACTCCAGCACCAGCGCCTGCGCCAGGTGCGCGTACACCGCCGACACCCGCCGCAGGTGCCGCGACTCCGGGTGCGCCAGCAGCCACAGTTCGGTCTGGCACTCGTCGATCACCCCGCTGAGCGCGCGCAGGTCCGGTCGTCCGCGCGCCAGGAACACCGGCAGCAGCCCCACGCCCAGGCCCAGGGCGACCAGCTCCATCACGGTCAGGATGCTGTTGACGCGGTAGGCCGGCACCACCTTGGGCAGCCGGCGGCGGCGCCACAGCACCGTGGGGTGCTCGGGCAGCGCGTCGTCCGGGGCGATCCACGCCGCGGCGCCTGCCTCCACCTCGGCCCAGCCGCGCAGCGGCGAGTCCTTGGCCGCGTACAGCGCCACGCGGACCGGCCCGACGTGGCGGCCCACCAGGTGCTGCGGCGGGCGCTGGGTGGCGCGCACGGCGATGTCGGCGTCGCGCCGGGTCAGGCTTGCCAGCTCGTTGCCGGTGTGCAGCTCGTACTCCAGCCGCGGGTGGCTCGCATGCAGCGTGCGCAGCGCGGGCGCGACCAGGCCGTGCAGGATGGTGTCGGTGGTGGTGAGGCGTACCGTGCCCGTCACGTCCCGGGGCTGCTGCTGTGCCGCCGAACGCGCCGCTTCCAGCGCGGCCTCCACGGCCTCGGCCTGCGCTGCAAGAGCACGGGCCAGCTCCAGCGGCGTACAGCCGGTGCGCGAGCGCTCGAACAGCGGCTGGCCGAGCCCGCGCTCGATGCGCTGCAGGGCGCGGAAGGCAGTGGAGGCGTCCACGCCCAGGCGCTCGGCCGCGCCGTTGAAGCTGCCCACGCGCACCAGCGCCAGGATGAACTCCAGGTCGTCCGCGCCCAGCCGGTATTGCGTTCGTGCAGTCATGCCTTGCTCCGGCGCCAATTTCCATGGCGCAGATGCAATCCTAGATTGGCGCCACCTTCACTTGCACCTGAGTGCCGCCATGAACGCGACGACCAAACTTTCGTCCCTTTCCCTGCGCTCCGTCCGGGCCCGCGACGGCTTGGACGCCGCCACGCCAGCCGACTGGGGCGCCACGCTGCTGCGCGTGAGCCTGGGCGCGATGTGGATCGCGCATGCGCTGCTGAAGCTGCTGGTGTTCACGCTGCCGGGCACGGCGCGGTTCTTCGGCAGCGTGGGCTTCCCCGGCTTCCTGGCCTACCCGGTGTTCGCCGCGGAGTTGCTGGGCGGGCTGATGCTGGTGCTGGGCCTGTACGCGCGGCAGGCCGCGCTGGCGCTGGTGCCGGTGATGCTGGCGGCGATGTCGGTGCACCTGGGCAATGGCTGGGTGTTCACCAGCCCGGGCGGCGGCTGGGAGTACCCGCTGTTCCTGGCGGTCGCTTCCGTCGTGCAGTGGCTGGTGGGGGATGGGGCGTGGGCGCTGCGGCGCAGTAGGTGGATGGCGCCGGCCATCTGACCGTTATTCACCCTGGAGACCGACATGGAAAGACAAGCCGTGACCCCGGAGATGGAGCCGCTGGTGCTGGTCAGCCACCCGCTGTGCCCTTACGTGCAGCGCGCCGCCATCGTGCTTCTGGAAAAGGGGGTGCCCTTCGAGCGCCGCGACGTGGACCTGGCGTGCAAGCCGGTGTGGTTCCTAGACGTCTCGCCGCTGGGCAAGACGCCCGTGGTGCTGACCGGCGGCGAGGCAATCTTCGAGTCAGCCGTGATCTGCGAGTATCTGGACGAGACGCTGCAACCACCGCTGCACCCGCGCGACGCGCTGCAGCGCGCCTGGCACCGGGCGTGGATGGAGTTCGGCTCGGCTGTGCTGGGCGCCATCGGCGCCTTCTACAACGCGCCAGACGAGCCGGCAGTGGCGGCCCGGGCGTCGGACTTGCGCGCGCGCTTCCAGCAGGTGGAAGCCGCACTGGGCGACGGTCCATGGTTCGCCGGACCGGATTTCGGGATGGTGGATGCGGTGTTAGGACCGATGTTCCGGTACTTCGACGTGTTCGATGAAATCGGCGATTTCGGCGTGCTGGCCGGGTTGCCGCGGGTAGCAGCTTGGCGTGGGGCGCTGGCGGGACGGGCGTCGGTGCGGCAGGCGGTTAATACGAAATACCCAAGCTTGCTGGAGCGTCTTCTACTAACACGCAATTCGGCGCTATCAAAGCGAATGAACGCCAATAGCCCCTTGGCTTCTCTCAGCCGATAACCATACCAATTCTATCCACTGGCAACGCAGGCGGACACAGGGAGAATATTTTGCTCAGAAAACCACACAGAACAGTCATCACAAAAGGCACCAACGCAAACCCAACTAGGCAAGAAAAAAGCAAAGCAACCGCCTTTAAAAGCCTCATTGAAAACGGCATTCTCCTTCTGTCCCTTGTCTGGAGACTTGGCCTTCTCTATGGGGGCTTTTGGTTGTTCTTCTATTGCTTCTTTGTTATCAGATTCTTCCCCGCCAGCGTAACACCTGCCGATGGCCTGTTCCTTATTGCAATTGCATTGGGCTTTGGCCTGCTGATTGCTTTTCTTGGGGGAATGGGTTTCTTTATTTGCAAACCATTGCTTGAACAGACAGCACAGAACAACGACCAATCAAACACACAAAAATACATCACAGAACCAACACCCACCAAATATCGCAGCCGGACCACAACATTGATCCTGGCTTTTTCAATCATACTGCAGATATTGTTATGCCTTTTATACCACGAGAGCACCAAGCCAAACCCTGAAACCACTACAAAGGCCATATCCGAGTTCATAAATGAATCACCCTTTTATAAAAGCTTATTTTCTTATGCATTTCTAATCATACCTTTCGCAGTTTATCCAATTTGCAGCTTCATCATATTTAGATTTGGATTAAAAACAACTTATGGAGTAGCCTGGCATTCACAACAATAAGCTGGGCGCTTTATATAATACTTTTGCCGCTCATGATTGACATCCCTGACGTCGCTCTGCTTTCCCTAATATTTGGCATTCTTTTGTGGGCAGCCAGAAAGATAAGCACAGATCAAAGAATGGGCAAAAGAGAGAGGCTCTCCGCAACAGCATCCGTTTGCGGAGCTGCTCTTGTTACTCCCTTCATGTACTCCTTCCCCACAATCGACGAAAGCCTCAAATCACTGCCAAGAATAGTATTCCAAGGTTTTGGCCTTTACCAGAAAGACATTGTATTGCTTGCAAGAGGCGAAACCGCCAGCACTTTACAGGCACTCGCCTTTGAATCCGACACTGACATATCAATATGCAACCTCAAGCCCAACCGAACCATGATTAATGGCGCGGAGTTGCTATGGCATGGTTTGGGATCAAGAAGCCTAGTCAAAGTCGGCACAGGCAAAAGCGGCAAGACAGACTCCCGACTGACCCTGGACTCGTCAACCATAGAAATACTCAGCAATCCCAGGGAGATTTGCGCAGACCTACACACCAACCCTCAGACACTTGGAGCAGAAGAAATACCGCTCGACAGCAAAAAAACAAATCAAATCGAACTGCAATTAATCAAGACAATAGAGTGGGCAAACAGATCAAAATGGAAGCTCGACAGGGCTGAATTCATAGAAAGCGCCAATCACTTGCCAGCAAGCGGCGAAGGCGCACATCAAACCAAGAAGGCTCGCGCCTTGTGCAAATCAATAGAAATGAAGCTTCAAGAGCTCACCCACATCGACTGCCAGTCACAAGCAGTAAATTTCACAATTCAACCGGCCTCAAGGCCGGCGAGTCTCGCGCATCTCACGGAAAACACGACCAATACCGTGGAGTGCGACGGATGCCATACTTTATTTACCAGACTCCATTTCAGGCGTGGCGGAGTCTGACTCAATAGGCACTACGGCTACAGCAGGCCCACTCCAATCAAGATGCTTTCCACCAACGACAGCCATCGTGCGTGGAGAAGTGAGGAGTGGAGCGGAAGGAACACGAAGCGAGAGTTTTGGTAGGCCGTCGGGGGCTCGAACCCCGGACCAAAGGATTATGAGTCCTCTGCTCTGACCGACTGAGCTAACGGCCCACACAAGGGCGCGATTGTAAGCGCGGGAAAGTGCACTACTTCTGGCTCAGCGCGTTGCCCACCAGCCGCGCCGTGATGTCCACGATCTGGATCATGCGGTCGTAGGCCATGCGGGTGGGGCCGATCACGCCCAGCGTGCCCACCACGCGGCCGTCCACCTCGTAGGGCGAGGACACCACCGACAGCTCCTCGAAGGGCACCACGCGGCTCTCGCCGCCGATGTAGATGCGCACGCCCTCGGCGCGGCTGGAGACGTCCAGCAGCCGCATCAGCTCGGTCTTGCGCTCGAACAGGTCGAAGAGCTTGCGCAGCGAGCCCATGTCGTGGCCGAAGTCCTGCACCGCCAGCAGGTTGCGCTCGCCGCTGACCACCACCGGGTCGCTCTCCTCCATCGCCTCGCTGCCCGCCTGCACCGCGGCCTGCATCAGCGCGGCGATCTCGCCTTGCAGCTCCTTCACCTCGTTCTGCAGCCGCTGGCGCACCTCCTCGATGCTCAGCCCGGCGTAGTGGTGGTTCAGGTAGTTGGTGGCCTCCACCAGCTCGGTCTGGCCGTAGTCGCGCGCGGTGAAGATCACGCGGTTCTGCACGTCGCCGTCCGGCGACACCAGGATCACCAGCACCCGCTTCTCGCCCAGGCGCAGGAACTCGATGTGGTGGAACACGCCGGCCTTGCGCGGCGCGGTGACCACGCCCACGAAGCTGGAGAGGTTGGACAGCAGGTGCGCCGCCTGCGCGATCACGCGCTGGGGCTGGTCGGGATGCAGCTGCTCGCGCGCCACTGCCATCTCCGGCAGGCCCGGGTCCAGCACGCGGGCGGTGAGCATGGTGTCCACGAAGAGGCGGTAGCCGCGCGCGGTGGGAATGCGCCCGGCGCTGGTGTGCGGGCTGGCGATGAGGCCGAGGTCTTCGAGATCCGCCATCACGTTGCGGATCGTGGCCGGAGACAGCTCCAGCCCGCACGCCTTGGACAGCGTGCGCGAGCCCACCGGCTGGCCGTCAGCGATGTAGCGTTCGACCAAAGTCTTGAGAAGGGTGCGGGCGCGCTCGTCGAGCATGCTTTTCATTCTACGGAGATGCGGATGCGCCATCCTTCACGCAAGGGGGCCTGTGGTGTAATCCCCCGCATGCCGACCCCCTTTCGTCATGCCGCTTTAGTGGGCAAGTACCAGGCGCACGGCATCGGCTCCGTGCTGGAGGAGGTGGCGCAGTTCCTGGTCAAGCAAGGCCTGCAGGTTTCTCTGGAACGCCACACGGCGCAGAGCACCGGCCTGACCGGCTACCCCATCCTCGACGCCACCGAGTTCGGCAACTGCTGCGATGTCGCCGTGGTGCTGGGCGGCGACGGCACGATGCTGGGCATCGCGCGCGAACTGGCCCGCCACAACCTGCCGCTGGTGGGCATCAACCAGGGCCGCCTGGGCTTCATCACCGATGTGCCCATCGGCCAGTTCCGCGAGGCGCTGGCCTCCATGATGGCCGGCGACTACGAGGAGGAGCACCGCTCCATGCTCGAAGGCGGCATCTGGCGCAACGACGAGTGCATCTTCGAGGGCCTGTCGCTCAACGACGTGGTGGTCAGCCGCGGCGCCACGGCCTCGATGGTGGAGCTCAGCGTGCGCATCGGCGACGAGTTCATCGCCAACATCCGCGCCGACGGCCTCGTCATTGCCACGCCCACGGGCTCCACCGCCTACGCGCTCTCGGCCGGCGGGCCGATCCTGCATCCCAGCATCGGCGGCTGGGTGCTGGTGCCCATCGCCTCGCACACGCTCTCCAACCGCCCCATCGTGCTGCCCGACCAGGGCGAGATGTGCATCGAGATCGTCGCCGGGCGCGACGCCTCGGCCAATTTCGACATGCAGAGCCTGGCCAGCCTGCACATCGGCGACCAGGTCCGCATGCAGCGCTCGGCGCACAAGGTGCGCTTCCTGCACCCGATGGGCTGGAGCTACTACGCGACGTTGCGGCGCAAGCTGCGCTGGTACGAGGGAGTGGTCTGATGCTGCGGCGTCTGGTGCTGCGCGACTTCGTGATCGTGGCCGCGCTGGAAGTGGACTTCGACGCCGGCTTTTCCGTGCTCACCGGCGAGACTGGCGCCGGCAAGTCCATCCTGATCGACGCGCTGCAGCTGGCGCTGGGCAGCCGGGGCGACGCCGGCGTGGTGCGCGAGGGCGCCTTGCGCGCGGAGATCACCGCCGAGTTCGACGCGCCCGCGGCGCTGGCGCCCTGGCTGGAGGAAGCCGGCTTCGACCACGAGGGCGCCACGCTGCTGCTGCGCCGCGCCATCGACGCGCAGGGCAAGAGCCGGGCGTGGATCAACGGCAGCGTCGCCACGGTGGCGCAGCTGCGCGAGGCGGCGGAGTTCCTGCTCGACATCCACGGCCAGCACGCCTGGCAGAGCCTCACGCGCGCCGCGGCCGTGCGCGGCCTGCTCGACGCCCAGGCGGGCGTGGACGGCGCCCCGCTCGCCGCCCTCTTCTCGCGCTGGCGCGAGGCGACGCAGACGCTGCAGGACGCGCGCAGCCGCCAGGACAGCCTGGAGCGCGAGCGCGAGCGGCTGGCGTGGCAGATCGGCGAGATCGACAAGCTCAAGCCCGGCGAGGACGAGTGGGAGCCGCTCAACGCCGAGCACGAGCGGCTGTCGCACGCGCAGTCGCTGCTGGCGGCGGCGCGCACGGCGCTGGACGCGGTGTCCGAAGCCGAGCCCAGCGCCGACGCGCTCACCGCCCGTGCCATCGACGCGCTGTCGGACGTGACGCGCTTCGACCCGCGGCTGGAGCCGGTGGTGGAAGTGCTGCAGGCGGCGCAGGTGCAGCTGCGCGACGCCGCCCACAGCCTCAACGCCTACCTCGGCCACGCCGAGCTGGAGCCCGAGAGGCTGCAGGAGCTCGATGAGCGGCTGTCGGCCTGGGTGTCGCTGGCGCGGCGCTACCGTCGCCCGCCGGCGGAGCTGCCCGCGCTGCTGGCGCAGTGGCGCGCCGAACTGAAAGCCCTGGACGCCGCCACCGACCTCGACGCGCTCGAAGCCGCCGTCAAGAAGGCGCTGGAAGCCTGGCGCGCCGAGGCCCAGCGCGTGAGCGCGCTGCGCCGCGCCGCCGCGCCGCAGCTCGGCCAGCGCGTGACGCAGGCGATGCAGACCCTGGGCATGGCCGGCGGCCGCTTCGAGGTGGCGCTGCTGCCGCAGGAGCAGCCGCAGGCCTTCGGGCTGGAGTCGGTGGAGCTGCGCGTGGCGGGCCACGCCGGCAGCTCGCCGCGGCCGCTGGCCAAGGTGGCCTCCGGCGGCGAGCTCTCGCGCCTGGCACTGGCGATCGCCGTGACCACGGCACGCGAGCAGAGCGCGGGCGCGGCCACGCTGATCTTCGACGAGATCGACGCCGGCGTCGGCGGCGCGGTGGGCGACGCCGTGGGCCGGCTCATGAAGCAGCTTGGCCGCGAGCGCCAGGTGCTGGCGGTGACGCACCTGGCCCAGGTGGCGGCCTGCGCCGACCACCACTTCGTGGTCAGCAAGGCCGAACGCAAGGGCGTCACGCTCAGCGATGTGCAGCCCGTCGCCGGCGAGTCGCGCGTGGCCGAGGTGGCGCGCATGTTGGGCGGCGAACGCCTGGCCGGAACCAGCCTGGCGCACGCCCAGGCCTTGCTGGACGAGGCCGCCGCCGCAGTGCCCTCGGGCCGCGAAAGGGCGAGGCCGCGATGAGCGAAGACCTGCACTCGGCGCCGCCCCTGCGCGAGGTGGTGCTCGTCACCGGCATCTCCGGCTCGGGCAAGTCGGTGGCGCTGCACGCGCTGGAGGACGCAGGCTACTTCTGCGTGGACAACCTGCCGCCGGAGCTGCTGCCCGCCTTCCTGCACCTGGAGTCCTCCGAGCGCGACCGGCAGGTGGCCATCGCCGTGGACGTGCGTACCGCCGGTTCGCTGCCGCGGCTGGTGCCGATGCTGCCGCAGCTGCGCAGCGAGGGCGTGCTGGTGCGCCCGCTGTTCCTGGACGCCACCACCAACGCGCTGCTGCGGCGCTTCTCCGAGACGCGCCGCCCCCACCCGCTGACCAAGCGCGCCGCCGACAGCGGCCTGGCGCAGCCGGCGCTGGTGGAAGCCATCGAGATGGAGCGCGAGCTGCTGGCCGGGCTGCGCGAGGTGTCCACCGTCATCGACACCAGCGAATTGCGCCCGGCGGTGCTGCGCAGCTGGATCCGCGACCTCGTGGGCGCGCGCCCGGGCGCGCTGACGCTGGTGTTCGAGTCCTTCGCCTTCAAGCACGGCGTGCCGCTGGACGCGGATTTCGTGTTCGACGTGCGCGTGCTGCCCAACCCGTACTACATCCGCGAGCTGCGGCCGCTGACCGGGCGCGACGCACCCGTGGCCGACTACCTGCGCGCGCAACCGGAGGCCACCGACATGCTGGAACAGATCGAAGCCTTCCTGCGGCGCTGGCTGCCCGCCTTCGAGGACGACCAGCGCAGCTACCTCACGGTGGCCATCGGCTGCACCGGCGGCCAGCACCGCTCGGTGTACCTGGTGGAGTCGCTGGCCCAGCGCTTCGGCGGCCACGGCGCGGTGCTGCGCCGCCATCGCGAGCTCGATTCGGCGGCATGAGCGCGCCGGCCCCGGGAGATGCCGCCGGCGGCGCGGCGAATTCCTTCACCACGGCCGAGACGGCCACGCTGCCGCTGTTCCCGCTGCAGACGGTGCTCTACCCCGGCGGGCTGCTGCCGCTGAAGATCTTCGAGACGCGCTACCTGGACATGGTGGGCGAGTGCCTGCGCAGCGGCGGCGGCTTCGGCGTGGTGTGCCTGCGCGAGGGCGCGGAGGTGCGCCGCCCCGGCGCCGCGCCGGAGCAGTTCGAGCACGCGGGCGTGCTGGCCCGGGTGGACGACGTGGACGCGCCCCAGCCCGGCATCCTGCTGCTGCGCTGCACGGGCACGCGGCGCTTCACCTTCGATACGCCAAAGCAGGAGGCCGCCGGGCTGTGGACGGCCGAGGTGCGCTTCCTGCCCGACGACCCGGTGCTGCCGCCGGGCAAGGAGTTCCAGGGCGTGGCCGACGCGCTGGGCCAGGCGCTCAAGGCGCTGGAGGCCGAAGGCGTGCAGCTGTGCGAGGGCGCGCCGCGGCTGGACGACGCGGGCTGGGTCGCCAACCGCTGGTGCGAGCTGCTGCCGCTGCCGCTGAGCGCGCGCCACAAGCTGATGCTGCAGCCCGACCCGCTGATGCGGCTGCGCCTGGTGGACGACGTGCTGCGCCAGCGGGGGCTGGTGACGGGCTGAGCGCCCCGGGGCCTCGGCCCCTTCTTATCAGCCCTCTTCCCGCTCCAGCAGCCGCCGCACCGGCGCCGGCAGTCCCATCTGCAGCGCCTCTTGCAGCGTCACCCAGCGCCCGGGCGGCAGCAGCGCCTCGGCGGCGGCGCGGGCGGCCGCGTCGCCGGCCGGCAAATCCAGGCGCCAGGGCTGCAGCGTCCAGTCGAAGTGCGTCAGCGCGTGCTCCACGGCGGGCAGCAGCTCGGCCTCGCCGGGCAGCACGGACAGGCGCTCCACCAGCCGGTCCAGGTCCTCGTACTCCGGCAGGCTCCACAGCGCGGCCCACACGCCGCTGTCCGGCCGCTGCGTCAGCCACAGCCGATCGCCCTGCCGCAGCCACAGCAGCGCGTGGCGGCGCCGGCCGCGCGTCAGGCGCCGCGTCTTGATCGGGTAGCGCGTGGGATCGCCCTGCTCGCGCCCGACGCAGCCGTGCTGCAGCGGGCACAGCAGGCAGCTCGGCCGGCGCAGCGTGCACACGGTCGCTCCCAGGTCCATCAGGCCCTGCGTGTAGGCCTCGATGCCCTGGCGCGGCAACAGCGCCTGCGCCTGGGCCCAGAGCTCGCGCTCCGCGCTGGCCTGCGAGAGATCCTGCTCGAAGCCCAGCGCGCGCGTGAGCACGCGCTTGACGTTGCCGTCGAGGATGGCGGCGCGCTCGCCGAAGCAGAAGGCGGCGATCGCCGCGGCCGTGGAGCGGCCGATGCCCGGCAGCTCCGCCAGTGCCTCGCTGCTGGGCGGGAAGCGTCCGCCGTGCCGCTCCATCACCACCTGCGCGCAGCGGTGCAGGTTGCGCGCGCGGCTGTAGTAGCCCAGGCCGCTCCACAGCGCCAGCACGTCGTCCAGCGGCGCCGCGGCCAACGCGGCCACGTCCGGGAAGCGCGCCAGGAAGCGCCCGTAGTACGCGAGCACGGTGGACACCTGCGTCTGCTGCAGCATGATTTCCGACAGCCACACGCGGTACGGGTCGCGCGTGCCCTGCCAGGGCAGGCCGTGGCGGCCATGCGTGCGCTGCCAAGTGATGACGCGCTCGGACAGCGTCAGGGGGGCGGCCTCGCCGCCGGTGAAATCCTCGGTTCGCATCAGGAAGAGAAGAAAAGTTCGGGAGTCAGGCGACACGCACCTGCAGTTGGGGACGGTCGTCTTGGTCTTCGCCTTCCAGGCGCGCCAGCAGGCGCTGCGCGTGGCCGAAGCTCTCCCGCTCCAGCAGCTCTTGCGCCTCCAGCTCGCCGATGCGCTGCTGCAGCTCCTCGGTGGCCAGGTGCACGCGCTGCACCGCGTCGTGGCGGTGCTGCAGCCGGTCGCGCGACTGCTCCAGCCGCAGCTGCGCCGGCGTCCACAGCGCGTGGCTCCACTGCTCCAGCTCGGTCGTGGCGCCGTGGAACAGCCGCACCAGGCGCGACTGCAGCTGCCGCAGCAGCCGTGTCTGGATGCCGGGCCGCACCAGCCGCAGCAGGTTGCCCAGGCCCATGTGGCGCGCGTAGGCGCCGCTGAGCACGGTCAGCTCGTCGATGACGGGCTGCATCGGCGGCGGCGCCTCGGCCACCAGCACCAGGCCGTAGACGGCGCTGATCTGCTCATAGCCCGACGCCATCACGCCATGGATTTCCTCGCAGCGGCGCTGCGCCAGGGACAGGCGCAGGTGCAGCCGCTCGCTCAGCGCGGCGAAGCAGCGCCCCAGCCGCGCGGGCCGCTGCCAGGCGTTGCCGGACTCTTCGCGCATGCGGCGCAGCTCGGTGTGCACCGTCTGCACGTGCAGCCCGGCCAGCAGCTCCTGCGCCATGCGCGCGTGCACGGCGCGCAGCACGTCGAGCTGCGCGCAGCAGTCCTGCAGGCGCACGGCTTCCTGGTTCACGCGCTGCTGCAGCGCCTGCAGCCGCACCGAGCTGCGGTCCTGCAGGCTGCGCAGCTCGGCCAGTTGGGCGTCGAGCTGCGCCCGGCGCTCGCCCTGCAGCAGCGCCAGGCGCTGCGCCAGCGCACGGGCCGGCGCATGCAGCGACTGGCCAGTCAGGCGGCGGCTGCGCAGCAGCTCGATCAGCTCGGCGCAGTCTTCATCCACCAAATCGTGCTCACCCAGGACCTGGGTCAGCTCGTCGGCAGGACAGCCCGGCGGCCGGGGCCACGGCAGGGCCTCGGTCGGAGGGACTAGAAAGTTCTGGGGCATGTACAAGCCAGCAGGCCAAGCAAGGAGCAGGACTGGATTTTGGACCAGTACCCCCTTGGACAAGGGTAAGGTGAACAACTGCTGACATGAAACCGGATCGCCCTGCGGAAATTCACCGCCGCTGACACCTTGGGCAGAAAAAGGTGGAGCGCTGCCCCTGCACCAGGCGCTGCACGGCGGTGCCGCAGCGGCGGCAGGCCAGGCCTTCGCGGCCATAGACGCCGGCCTGGTCCTGGAACGCGCCGCTCATGCCGTGCGCATCGCGGAAGTCGCGCAATGTGGACCCGCCCAGGTCCAGCGCACGCGCCAGCGTGGCGCGCAGCGCCTGGAGCAGCCGCTCGCAGCGCGCCAGGCTCAGCGTGTTGGCGGGGGTGCGCGGGTCGATGCCGGCCTCGTACAGCGCCTCGCAGGCGTAGATGTTCCCCGCACCCACCACGATGTCACCCGCCAGCAGCGCGGCCTTGACCGGCACGCGCCGGCGCTGCAGGCCCTGGCGCAGCAGCGCCGGCGTGAGCGCCGGATCGAAAGGCTCGTGGCCCAACCGCGCCAACAGCCGCGCGGCCATGCCCTGGTCCAGCGCCGGCGACCAGACCACGGCGCCAAAACGGCGCGGATCGGTCAGCCGCAGCGTGCCGGCGTCGGTGACCAGATCGAAATGCGCGTGCTTGCCGGGCGGATTGGGCTCCCGCAGCAGTGCCAGCGAGCCCGACATGCCCAGGTGCAGCAGCAGCCCGCCCTGCGGCGCGCCGCCCTCGCCCAGCAGCGGCAGCCAGATGTACTTGCCGCGCCGCAGCAGCGCGCCGATGCGCAGGCCCACGAGCGAGGCGGGGTCCACGCCCAACGGCCAGCGCAGCGCGGCACCCACGCGCACGGCGCGCACCAGGGCTCCTTCCAAGGCCGGCGCAACGCTGCGCCGCGTGACTTCGACTTCGGGCAATTCAGGCATTGGCGGAATTATCCGCAGTGCCGTTTCCAGCCCCGCCGGCGCGGCAACTACACCGGCCACCTAGAATCAAAGTGACCTAAAGGAGTGCTGATGGCCGGACTTGTCCCGCGATGGTTCCCGCGCCCGCAGCGAGCGCAACTGCGCCGCGCGGCCGTGGCGGCTGCGCTGTGCACCGCGTTTGCGGCGCAGGCGCAGGCGCCGCTGGCGCCCGAAGTGCCTCAGAACTCGGCCCTGGATGCGCCGCTGCTCTACCAGCTTCTCTACGGCGAGCTGTCCCTGCGCAACGGCCAGGCCGGCGATGCCTACCAGATCATTCTTGACGCCGCGCGGCGCACGCGCGAGGAGGGCCTGTTCCGCCGCGCCGTGGAAATCGCGCTGCAGGGACGCGCCGGCGACCAGGCCTTGCAGGCCGCGCGCGCCTGGCGCCAGGCGCTGCCGCAGTCCGGCGACGCGTTGCGCTTCGAGCTGCAGCTGCTGCTGGCGCTGCACCGTGGCAACGAGGTGGCCGAGCCGCTGCGCACGCTGCTGGAGCGCAGCCCCGAGGCCGAGCGGCCGGGGCTGATCGCCGCGCTGCCGCGGCTGCTGCAGCGCCAGGACGAGCCGAAGCAGACGGCGCAGCTGTTGGAGACGCTGCTCAAGCCCTACCTCGCCAAGCCCGAGACCCGCACTGTCAGCCGCGTGGCGCTGGGCAGCGCCTGGCTGCAGGCGGGCAACGCGCAACGCGCCCTGGAGATGGCGCAGCAGGCGGCGAACGACGACCCGAACTCGGCCGCGCCGGCGCTGCTGGCGCTGGACTTGCTGCCCAAGCAGGTCGCGGCCGACGCCCTGGTGCGTCGCTACCTGGAGCAGCCGCAGGCCGAGCCGGGCGTGCGCCTGGCCTACGCGCGCACGCTGGGCGCCATGCAGCGCTACGGCGAAGCGGTGCAGCAGGTGGAGCTGGTGACCCAGTCCAAGCCCGAGCTGGCGCCGCCGTGGCTGATGCTGGGCGCGCTGCGGCTGGAGCTGCGAGAAAGCGCGCGCGCCGAGGCTGCGCTGCAGCGCTATCTGGAACTCGTGCGCGACAAGGGCGCCAACCCCAATGAGGAAGGCGAAGAGGAAGCCCCTGACGAGGCTCGCCAGCGCGGCGTGACGCAGGCGCAACTGCTGCTGGCGCAGGCGGCGGAGCAGCGCGGCGACGTGGCCCAGGCCGAGCGCTGGCTCTCCGGCATCGACGACCCGCAGCGTCTGGTGGAAGTGCAGTCGCGCCGCGCGCTGCTGCTGGCGCACCAGGGGCGTGTCGAGGAAGGCCGTGCCCTGCTGCACGCCCTGCCCGAGCGCAGCGAGGAAGAGGCCCGGACCAAGCTCCTGGCCGAAGTGCAATGGCTGCGCGAGCTCAAGCGCTGGGATGAGACCTACACGCTGCTGGCGCGAGCCAACCAGCGCTTCAGCGCCGATCCGGACCTGCTGTATGAGCAGGCGATGGCGGCCGAGAAGCTCGACCGCATGGACGAGATGGAGCGCTTGCTGCGCCAGGTGATTGCGCTCAAGCCGGACCATCAGCATGCCTACAACGCGCTGGGCTACTCGCTGGCCGAGCGCAACCAGCGGCTGCCCGAGGCGCGCGAGCTCATCAGCAAGGCGCTGGAGATGGCGCCGGGCGACCCGTTCATCATCGACAGCCTGGGCTGGGTCGAGTTCCGGCTCGGCCGCTCCGAGGAGGCGCTGCGGCTGCTGCAGCAGGCCTACGCGGCGCGGCCCGACATCGAGATCGCCGCACACCTGGGCGAAGTGCTGTGGACGCTGGGGCGGCGCGACGAGGCTCTGCGCGTGTGGCGCGAGGCGCGCGGGCGCGACGGCAGCAACGAGCTGCTGCGCGCGAC
>JAEYPG010000312.1 GCA_023410975.1 Pseudomonadota bacterium | reverse complement strand
CCGTCACGCGCAGCTCGATCTCGCCGGTCTCGTTCACGCTGCCCGCGAAGACTGCATCGCCCGGCGCCTTGTCCACCGGGATGCTCTCGCCGGTGACGGGGGCTTGGTTCAGGGCACTGCTGCCCCGCGTGACGACGCCGTCCAGCGGCACGCGCCCGCCCGGGCGGATGCGCAGCGTGTCGCCCACGGCCACCGCGCCGACGGGCACCACGCGCCAGGCGCCGTCGGCCTGGCGCACGTCGGCCTGTTCGGGCGCCAGCGCCATGAGCATGCGGATCGCGTTGCGGGCCCGGTCCGCGGCGCGCGCCTCGACCAGCTCGGCGATGCCGTAGAGCGCCATCACCATGGCGGCCTCGGGCCACTGGCCGATGAGGAAGGCGCCGGTGACGGCCACCGACATCAGCGCGTTGATGGTGAGCCGGCCGCGGCGCAGCGCCGCAAAGCCCTTGGCGTAGGTCTCCAGGCCCGACAGCGCGATGGCGGCCAGCGCCAGCGCCATGCCGGCGGCCTCGAAGGCCAGGGTGTGGGACGCGAGGAGCTCGATGCCTTCGGCCACCAGGGCCAAGGCGAGCGCGAGCGCCAGGCGCGGGATGCCGGAGCCCGCGTCGTGGCCGTGGCCATGGCCGTGGTGCTGCTCCTTCGCCGGGGCGCTGCCGTCCTGCGATGGCTGCTGCAGCGGCTGGGGCTTGAAGCCGGCGCGGGTGATGGCCTCCAGCGCCTGCGGCAGCACCTGCGCCGGGGCGGTGATGGCCAGCGTGCGCGCGCCGAGCTGGAAGCTCAGGGCGCGGATGCCGCTGACGCCTTCGAGCACGCGGCGGATCTCGGCCTCCTCCACCGGGCAGTCCATGGTCGGGATGCGGTAGACGGTCGTGTCGGCACGCGGCGTCGGCAGAGGCAGGACGACGGTGGCGGCCGGGGCGCCGCCGCAGCAGGCACCGCCGCTGCATGAAGAGGAAGTGGAGTCGTGGGGCTTCATGGTGGCTTTTCCGATCTGCCACCATTGGAAACCCTGTAGCAGGTACAGAGTCAAACGCGCCGGCTGCGGTGCGTGAAGGGGGTAATGACGATGAGGATTTCCGAGCTTGCCAGCGCCACCGGCACGCTGGTGGAGACGATCCGCTACTACGAGCGCGAGGGGCTGCTGCCCTTGCCCGAGCGGGCCGACAACAACTACCGCGTCTACGGGCCGGCGCACGTGGAGCGCCTGGCCTTCGTGCGCCACTGCCGCAACCTGGACATGACGCTCGACGAGATCCGGGTGCTGCTGCGCTACAAGGATGCGCCTCAGGAGCACTGCGGCGAGGTCAACGCGCTGCTGGACGAGCACATCG
This sequence comes from Pseudomonadota bacterium, assembly GCA_023410975.1. Lineage (GTDB taxonomy): Bacteria > Pseudomonadota > Gammaproteobacteria > Burkholderiales > Burkholderiaceae_C > Azohydromonas. The sequence continues at coordinate 13,446 of JAEYPG010000312.1, read as the reverse complement.
GCCACGTGGCGCAGCGCATCCGCGAGCTGCGCGCGCTGGAGAGGGCGCTCAAGGAGTTGCGCCGGCAATGCGGCCAGACGCAGCTTGCGCGCGACTGCGGCATCCTCCAAGAGCTCTCGCAGTCGGCCAGGCAGGCACCTCCACCCCGCGCGCAGCCGGCAGGCCACCCCAAGGGCAGCCACTGAGAAGCCCAGGCAGCTGCCGCCGCAACCGCAGTTCGACGCGAAGCCTTCCTTGCGTCCGGCCGCTCGGACCAGGCAATGAAGGGCGTCGATGGCTACAGCCGCACGAGGCCCGGCACGGTGCCGCCCGTGCGCTGCGCAGCGCCTGGCGCCATCGCCGCGGACGCCAGATCCTGGGCGTCGGGCCAGCGGTAGGTTCGCGTGAGCGCGCGGCCGTCGCTGGTACGGCACCGGCCGTGGCTGGGCACCAGGCCGGCGTCGGACAGCAGCTCGAACACCTTCACGGCTTCGGTCAGGCGCGTGGTCTCGACCACGTGCACGAGGTCGCCGTAGCCATCCTCGATGCCGATGCGAATGGGCCTGGCCTCGGGATCGGCCGGCGGCTGGCGCCTCTGGAGCTCCAGCAGGGACCGCCGCAGCTCCATGCACTCAGGCCAACTGATGGTGCCCAGCGACAGCTCTGGGACTCGAAGCGTGATCCTCGATTTATGGGTACTGCTCATGCCGGGACCATTGCAATCCCGAGGCCCGCCGCGGGGGTCGCGCTCCCGGGTCGTTTCCATGCGGACCCGGGTTCGGAAGAGGGAACTTTGGCGATTGGCGCCGTGGCCCCGGCTCAAGTCTTCAGCGGGTGCAGTCCGTCGAGTGGGCGGGTGAGCAGCAGCTGCACCGCCTTGAGCAGCGCCTCGATGTCGAAGGGCTTGCGCAGGAAGGCGTCGAAGTCCTGGGCGTGAACGCTCAAGGTCGATGCCGCGGCGCCGCTCATCAGCAGCACGGGCAGGTTCCGATGCCTTGGCAACTGCCGCACGGTTCGCGCCAGCTCCAAGCCGCTCATGCCCGGCATCATGTAGTCCGTGATGAGCAGGTCGGGCGCGGCTTGTTCGATGCGTTCCAGCGCCTGTCGGCCATCGCTGGCCACCGTGACCTCGAAGCCTTCCTCATGCAGGATGAGCGCAAGCACCTCCGCGTTGGAAAGCTCGTCATCCACCACAAGAATGCGCAGCGGGTTCACGCGTCGTTCCCGCCTTTAGCGTTGGCGGCGCTCACGGGCGTCGCGACGTCCGCGATCTCCAGGCCCGTGGACGTGAGCACCAGGTCGCGCACGCGCTGGTCGCAGCGGCTGTTGCGCGCCTTGCCGATCCACATGCAGTGCCGCACGCGGTGCTCCACCTGCACGGCGAGCCGGATGATGTTGTCGGAGAGGGCCGACATCGTCGGCGTGCTGATGGGGAAGGACGAGCGCTCGGCGTCCGTCTCCTCGACCGTGACCAGCGAGGTCGCGCCCGAGCGTCTGATCTCGTTGGCCAGGCTGGCCAGGAAGCTGCCGTCGCGCGTCTGGTAGGCGGTCGCCGCGGCGAAGCCTCCGAGACTGTCGACGACGACCCGCTTGGCGCCGGTGCGGCGTATGGCCTCCAGCAGCCGCGTGGCCAGCTCATCGAGCAGGTTCTCGCCGAAGGGCTGCCACACGAAGTGCAGGACGCCCGCGTCCACCAAGGGCTGCAGGTCGTGGCCCAGCATCTGCGAGATCTGGAGCAGGAACTCCGGCGATTCGTAGAACCCGAAATACAGCCCCGGCTCCTGGACGCTGGAGCGTGCCAGGAAGTGAAGGCCCAGGCTGGTCTTGCCGCTGCCCGAGTAGCCCGCCACGGCCGTGACGCTGCCTTCGGGCAAGCCGCCGATGTCGAACATGCGGTCCAGCCCGTCGATGCCGGTGGACAGGCCGCGAGGCTTGATGGCGGCGTGTGGCGAGTCGCGCCGTGCCGACTCCAGCCGCGGATACACCGTGATGCCGTTGGTTCCGATCCGGAAAGAGTGTGTGCCGCGCAGGGTGTTGCTGCCGCGGAACTTCACCACGTCGAGCCGGCGCTCGCGCCTGGGGCCCAGCGCGCATTCGCGCAGCAGCACGATGCCGTCCACCATCGTCTGCTCCGGAGACACGGGCCGGTCGGCATCGTCGCTGGCCAGCAGCAGCGTCGTGCAGCCCGTCAGCGTGGAATGCGCCTGGATGTCGCTGATGAAGAGCTTCAGCGACTCCTCGGATGCCGCGGCCTGGGCCGCGATGACCAGGCCATCGAGCACCAGCAGCCGGGCCTTGTGGGTGCGCATTTCGCCGCGCAGCAGGTTGACGACGCCGGGCAGGCCCGCGTCGCGCAAGGCGTTGAAGGCGCTGACGTAGTAGACGTGTTCCGGCACCAGGCTTTCGTCGAAGAACGAGAACGCGCTCATGTGCTGCATCAGCCTGGCGTGCGACTCGGCCAGCATGGTGACGTAGACCACCCGCTCGCCCGCGGCAGCCAGGGTGAAGCCGATCTGGTTGGCCAGGATCGTCTTGCCCGCGCCCGGGGCCCCCTGCACCATGTAGACGCCGGACTTGAGCAACCCGCCGCCGATCACCTCGTCCAGGCCGGCGATGCCGGTGGGCACGCGGGGCAAGCTTGGGGTACTGGAGGTCTTGTTGTAGGTCATGGTGAAGCTGCCAGCGGCGGGCGGGCTGAGGTTGCAAAGACGGGAAGTTTGAGGCGAAAGGTCGTGCCGCCCTGGGACCCGACCTCGACATCGACCGTCCCGCCATGGGCTCGAACGATCTGCCCCACCAGCCACAAGCCGATCCCGAAGCCGCCGGTCGTGCTCGATATGCCGACCACCCGCTCGAACTTCTCGGACAGCCGCGTCGCTTGAGCGGGATCGATGCCCGGGCCTCGGTCCGAGACCGACAGGCGGATGTGCCCGGTGTCTTCCTGGGCGGCCGTCACCTCGACGGCCGCCCCCTGGCCGTGCTTGATGGCATTGGTGACCAGGTCGCACAGGATCTCCTCGACGGCGCGCGCATCCCAGTACGCCGTCAAGCCCGGTTCGACGGCAGCGCGGATTGGCGAGCCGCGAAAGGCGGCGTCCTGCGCGCAGGCCTCCACCACCCGCTCCACCAGCGCCGGCACGTCCACCGGTTCCACGTCGAGCTTGAAACGCCCGGCGTTGAGGCGGCTGACGTCGAGCAGCACGGTGGCGCGCTGCACGAAGCGCCGAAGGATGCGGCGGGCGCGGCCGAGCTCCTCGACCACTCGCGCGCCGTTGCCGTGCGCCAGCAGGCGTTCGACCGCATGCAGCTGCAGCGACAGCGCGTTCATCGGGCTGCGCAGCTGGTGGCCGACGATGGCCAGGAAGTCGTCACGGGCGCGGACGCCCTCCTCCGCCTCGGCCAGACGGCCCAACAGGATCTGGGCCAGGGGCCGGCGGGCAGGGCTCCCGTCCTTGGTGATTTCACTGGTGAACGACATGGGCGCCGGCTGTCCCGCGGAAGGGAGGGTGGCCTTGCCGGGCCCTGCGGCCGGCTCCGCGCCGCCATCCGGCGACGCCAGCGGTACGCGCCAGAGGACCGCGGTCCCCGCGCCGGGCGTCGATTCGATGGCGAAGCTGCCACCCAGGGCCTCGATGCGCTCCTGCATGCCCAGCAGTCCCCAGTGAATGCGGCTGGGCGCAGGAACCATGGCGTCGGCCGCGTCGAAACCAATGCCGTCGTCCTCGATGCTGGCCACGAGGTGGCGCCGGCGTCGCGCCAGGCTCACGCTCACCTGGGAGGCCTGCGCGTACTTGGCCACGTTGGTCAGCGCTTCCTGCACGACCCTGAAAGCGGCCGCCTGCACCTGGGCGGGCAACCGGACGTTGTCGAGCCCTTGCAGTTCCAGGTCGACCGCCACGCCGGTGAGTTTCGACCATGTCCGCACATAGGCCTCCACGCCTTCGCTGAGTCCGCAGTCGTCCAACGCCGTGGGCCTGAGGATGAAGACGAGCCGGTCGAGCTCGCGGTCCACGCGCTGCGTCTGGGTTTCCAGGACTTCCAGCCGCTGCCTTGCCAACGGGTCCGCCAGCTCCCCCTTCAGGCCGCTGACGGCCAGCAGCAAGGACGCCAGGTACTGGCCCAGCGAGTCGTGCAGCTCGCGGGCGATGCGCCGGCGTTCATCGTCCTGCACCGTCTCCACGCGCAGCAGCAGCTGGCGCAGGGCCTGCGTGCGCTCGGTGACGCGCTGCTCCAGCAGCTCACGCGACAGGCGCTGCTCGTGCACGTCGGTGGCCGAGCCGAACCACTGGACGACCCGGCCGTCCCGGTCGCGCAGCGGCTCCGCCCGCACCAGGTGCCAGCGGAAGTCGCCGTCGAAGCGCCGGATGCGGTGTTCGCTCTCCCAGGCTTGCTCCTTCTGCATGGCCTTGGTCCGGCGCGACAGCACCTGCGGGAGGTCCTCGGGATGGAGCGTCGAGCGCCAGCCCTCGCCCAGGTTCTCCGCCTCGTTGAGGCCGGTGTACTCCAGCCAGCGCCGGTTCACCCAGTCGGTATGGCCGCGGGCGTCATCGCTCCAGAGCAGGTCGGGCACGAGGTTGGCGATGGCACGGATGCGTGCCTCGCTCTCCTGCAACGCCTCCCTGGCCTGCCGGCGGGCCGTGAGATCCACCGTCACCGCCAGCAGCCGCGGCTCGCCGCCGTCCAGCGGGTCCAGCCGCGTGAGGCTGCTCTGCGCCATGACCTGCGTGCCGTCCGGACGCCGATAGCGCTTCTCCAGGGCCGCGCTGGCTCCTGTCTGCAGCACCAGCAAGGCGGCAGCCAGGCTCGGGGCCACATCGTCCGGGTGGGTGACGTCCGCAATCGACACTTGGCGCAGCGCGTCGGGGCTGCGGCCGAGGATGCGGCCAAGCTCGGCGTTGGCCTGCAGGAAGCGCCCATCCGAGGCGATCTCGGACAGTCCCACCAGCGCCCGCTCGAAGAACATGGCCAACCGGGCCTCGCTCTCGTGCCGTGCCGCCACGGCCCGGACCTTGGCGGTGGTCTCGATCACGGTGACGCACACGCCCGCCACCGTTCCGGCTTCGTTGCGCAGCGCGCCCAGCGAGAAGGTGAAATACGCCGTCTCCCGGGCGCCCCCGCGCTGCAGCTCCAGGGGAACGTCCTCGCAAAGCGCCGGCTTGCCACTGCGCAATACCTGTTCCGCCAGGGGAGCGAAGCTGTCCCAGAGGGGCTGCCAGGCCTGGCGCGCGGGCAGGCCCAGCGCCTGGGCAGCCCCGCCGCACACGATGGGCCGTGCCGCGTCGTTGCAGATCTGGACCAGCTCAGGCCCCCAGCACACCACGCTGGCGAAGCCGCAGCCCAGGCAGGTGTCCACGGCCTGGCGCAGGCTCGCCGGCCAGACCGCGATGGCGCCCAGCGGCGTGGCAGCCCAGTCGTGCGCCCGGATGCACGCGGCCATCTCGCCGTCGTCGGCGGGCCAGCGGGGCACCTCGGCACTTGCGAGGGTTTCGGCCATGAATCGCTCGGTCATGCACTGGCTTCCATCGGAAAGGTGAAGGACGGGATTCGTGTCGTGCGGGAGGAGTCGTCCGAGACTCCAGGACCAGGAGCAGGCGGCTTGCCCTCCTGGGACGCCATGCCGGCCTGCGGCGTTGAACAGCCCGAGGGCCTTGTCCGGCCGGCCTACGACGCTTCGCGGTTGCTGGCGTAGAAGCGCAGCAACCAGGAACGGAGCGCGGGCGCCTGCCACTGCCCCGCGTCCAGTCGCGAGCGCAGCAGCGGCGTGAGTTGTACACCACGGGCCACCAAGTCCTCGCGCAACCGCTTCAGCCAGCGGAACTGCTCGTCGCGCGCCAGCGCGGCAAAGGCCTGTTCCGCCTCCACCAGGTTGTCCTGCGCCGGCGCGGCCTGCGGCTGTGCTGCGGAGGCGGCCGGGGCCGGCACCCTCGGCGCGGGCAGCACCGGGCTGGCGGCCGCGGCTGCCCGCTTGTCCGGCACGCCGCCGAGGAGCCATTTCAGGTGGGAGAGCCGGTTGACGATGGGCGTCCTGGCCGCGGCCACGTGCTGCGCCAGCGTCTCCAGTGCGCGCGCCACGGCCTCCTGCCCGTAGCGCTCGGCCAAAACGTCAAAGTCCTGCTCGCGGATGTCCAGCGCCAGCGCCCTGCCCTGCGCCGTCACGTCCACCGGATGCCCGGCCTGCAGTTCCGCGGCACGCTGCTGGTCCTTGCGCCTGACCAGGAACTGCACCTCGCCGCAGAACTTGCCGTTCTTCTTGTGCTCCACGAGCTCGATCTCGATCTCGGAGAGCTCATTGATGTTGCGCACCGCGGGCGCCACGAATTCGTTCTTGAACTTGCGCCACTCCCGCAGCTTGGACTGGTCGGTGCCGCGCAACACGGGCAACCACCAGGTCCAGTCCTGACGCATCGTCCGGCCCACGCCCTGGTAGCGCGCACAGATCTCGTACAGGGCCACGGCGCAGTAGGTCCCGAGCCGGGCAACAGTTTCCAGGTTGACCTGGGCCCAGCGCTCGGGGTCGAGCATCTGGCGCTTGATGGCCGGCGGATACCACCACCGCACCCAGTTCTCGCGCCCGACCTTGTAGAAGTCCGCCTGCGACAGCAGCGTGAAGACCTGCTCGCGCTCCGCTTCGCCCGGCATCACGTCCCCGGGCGAGAGCTGCCGCCACTCGATGATGGTGGTCATCATCTCCTTGAGGTAGCGCTTGGCCGAGGCGGTGGCGGAGCTGTCGGTGCCGGCATGGTGGAGGATGGCATGCAGCGGAGCGGCGTAGCCCTCTTCCCGCGTATCTCCCGCAGCCTGCGCCAGCCGTCCCATGACGTTGTAGACCTTGCGCGCCGTCACGGTGAGCGAACGGTTGACCGGCACGATGGCCAGCGCCGACACCGGCTTGTTGAACGTGGTGCCCGCTTCTTGCAGCGGCGCCGACCGGGGACGGGTGGTCATGGGCGGCAAGTATATGTCCAAGACTTCTTGGACAAGACCGGGCATGGCCCTGAGTCGGCCGCACGCTCGGGCAGATTGAAAAAGCCGGACAAGGTGGAACGCCGAACACGGCTTGAACACTGAAAAAACCGGACAAGATTGGCCTGCAACCCGACCGGCCGGGCTGAAAAGTACGGACATGCAGCCGCTTGGAGATTGGCTTGTAGTGCTGCCGCAACTTGTCCACAACCCGATCGCCCTGGATCCGGCCTTTCTGGAAAGTCCGGACCGGGGGCCTGAAAACACCGGACAGGCGGCTTGAAAATGCCGGACGCCCGGGCTGGAAAAGCCGGACGTGAAGATTACGCAAGTAATTGATCTAAAAGAATAAATTCCACTTGTCCACAGGCCCAAAGGTATTGAAGGGGTTAAAGACTTCTTGAAGCCAAAGCCTTTGCGATGACGAAGCTGAAGACAGCCTGAGAAGTGTCGTCTCTTGTGGAAGATGCAGAAATCGCGTGTTTCTGCAAATCCCGCATCTCCTCCTAGAATGTCGCTACACGCGCCAGGATCGCGCTGAAGGAGAAGAATTTTGGAAGTTGCCCCGCTTGCTGCTACGGAAGACATCACGTTGCCGTCCATCCTGGAACAGGCCGAGCGCGTGAAGGATGTCGTGGCCTATGCGCGCGAAACGATGCTGGCGCCGACCCAGCGGAAGAAGCCGCCGGTGTTCTCGACCGCCAAGCTCATGGAGCTCACCGGTCTGGAGAAGCCGCAGGTGGACTACAGGCTGCGGCGTGGTGAACTGCCCAGCGGCCGGCTCACGCCCAGCGGTGCCCGCCGCGAGTTCTCGCTGAACGAAGCCCGGGTGTGGGTTCGCGAAAGCCGACGCAACGAACTGCGCCCTGCCGGCGCCACCGCCATCACCATTGCCATCGGCAATTTCAAGGGGGGTGTGAGCAAGACGACCACCGCGGCCACCCTGGCCCAGGGGCTGAGCCTGCAGGGCCACAGCGTGCTGCTCATCGACTGCGACCCGCAGGGCAGTCTCACCACGCTCATGGGCATCCTGCCGGACTCCGAGGTAGAGCTCGACGACACCGTGATGCCGCTGTTCTCGGGCAAGCAGATGGACATCACGTATGCAGTACGCAGCACGTACTGGGACGGCATCGATCTGGTGGCCGCCGCCCCCGTCCTGTTCGGCGCGGAGTTCGCGCTGCCGGCCCGTCAGACGCAGGAACCGGGTTTCGAGTTCTGGAGCGTGCTCGACTACGGCCTGGACGCCGTGCGCGAGAAGTACGACTTCATCATCATCGACACGCCCCCTGCTCTGTCGTACACGACGATCAACGCGCTGATGGCAGCCAACGGGATCATCATGCCGCTGCCGCCCAACCCGCTGGATTTCGCGTCCTCGGCCCAGTTCTGGGACCTCTTCGGCGACCTCACGAACCAACTCATCACGCAGCGCGGGGGGCACAAGTCCTTTGCATTCGTGGATGTGCTGCCCACCAAGGTCGAGTCCGCCGATCAGACGAGCCTGCTGGTGAAGAAGTGGATGGCCTCGGCCTACGGCGACAAGCTCGTGAGTGTCGAGATTCCCAAGACCGCTGCGGCCAACGCTTCGAGCGCTGAGTTCGGCACGGTTTACGACCAGGTCGAGAGCGGCTCCGCCCGGACCTTCAAGCGTGCAACCGATGCCTATGACCGGCTGGTCGAACTGATCGAGGATCAGGCGCAGATGTTCTGGCACAAGCAACTCGGGCTGGGTGGAGGCGCGTGATGGCGACCAAGAAGAAGGGCCACGACATCGATTGGAGCAACGTTCCGCGCCGTGCGGCGGCCACGGCTGGCGACTCGTCCGCGGCGCCCGTGGTGCCGCTGTCGCCGCCCGCCGCTCCTGCCATCCCTGCCGTGCCGGCGGCGGCACCCGTTCTGGCCGCTTCTGATCCCGCGCCGGCTCCTGCCGCGCCAGCCAAGCCCAGGACCGGGCCGGGCTACAACGCGCTGCAGATCTTCACCGGCAATGCGCTGCAAGAGCGCATCGCGGAGCTGGAGGAGGAGGTCCGCCGAGTGGGCGAGCAGCGGGGGGCTGTCGCGCTCGATCCGCGCACCATCGCCCCGAGCCGCTGGGCCAACCGGCACGAGGCGTCCTACGCCGGCAAGGCCTTCGAGGAGCTCAAGGCGGAGATCAGGGATGCGGGCGCGAACGTGCAGCCGATCATGGTGCGGCCCGTTCCGTCACCGAAGGATGGTGCCCCGCAGTACGAGATCGTGTTCGGGCATCGACGCCACCGCGCCTGTCTGGAGGTCGGCGTGCCCGTGCACGCCGTCGTCAAGGAGCTCAGCGATCACGAGCTCTTCGGCTTCATGGAGCGCGAGAACCGCACGCGGCAAAACCTCTCGGCCTACGAACAGGGAACGATGTACCGGCGGGCGCTCGACGAAGGCCTGTTCCCCTCGCTGCGCCAGCTTGCAGCCCATATCGGAAGGGACCACGGCGACATTTCCAAGGCGCTGCGCATTGCCGCGCTCCCGGCCGAGGTCGTCGCTGCCTTCGCGTCGCCCAATGACATTCAGTTCCGCTGGGCTTCCGTGCTCACGGAGGCCCTGGGGCGGGACCGCGCGTCGGTGCTGCGCGTGGCTGCCGATCCGCTGCTCAAGGAACTGCAGCCCCGGAGGATTTTCGAATCGCTGATCGGCAAGGGTGGTGGACCGTCCACCACCCCGTCAGCCGGCGTGGCCGCGGAGACCGGTCACGAGGCCTCTGACCCGGCACCGCAGCGATTTGACCTGGGCAAGGGCAGGGTGCTGGTCGTGCGCAAGGCCGGCAACCGCATGGTGATGGAGATCGACGGTGCCTCGCTGGCGCCTGAACGCTGGGCAGAGCTGGCCTCCAAGCTGGGCCGGCTGCTCCGATAGGCCCGCGCTGGCGCAGTGGTGGACCGTCCACCACTGCCCAGGACCTGACTGCGCCTGCCTCAAGCTGGGCCCAGATCCCCAGCTTCGCAGCCTGGGCCGCAGCAATGAGCGAATCAAGTGGTGGACCGTCCACCACCCATCTCCTTCCCATCGTTACTGGTGGAAGGCGACGCAAGAAGTGCGTTTTCGCGTGCCGCCATTCCTGGTTGGCAACGTAGGGTGGTGGACCGTCCACCACCTTTCATCGAAGCGGTGGCCGGTGCATACCAGCAGCCTGCACCGAATTGACTCCGACATCGCTGGACAGAAAACGTAGTGCTCAACACTACGTTGAGCGGCGTCCACGAAAACCGTATCGGCTGCCGAGGCGAACCGGCAGTTCTCCAGCCTGTTGCGCGAAGTCGCGACTGGCGAGGTCGTGACCATCGTGGCCCGCGGCAAGCCCGGGGCCACGATGGTGCCGGCTCGGGCCGAGGAGGGTTCCCGGCAAGGCGCGAAAGCGGATTTGCTGCAACGGCTGCGCAGCCAGCAGGCGACCGGTGCGCGGGATTGGACCCGCGGCGAGCTCTACGGGGAATGAGCGGTGCGGGTCGCTCTCAACACCAACATCCTGGCCTATGCGGAGGGCCTGGGCGACAAGCCGCGCTGCAGCACGGCGCTGCGCCTGGTCGAGCAATTGCCCAGCGCTCAGGTCGTGTTGCCGGCACAGGCGCTGGGCGAGCTCTCGCGTGTGCTGGCCGTGAAGGCCAGGCGCCCTGCCGCACAGGTGCGCGAGGCGTTGTTGGGATGGGCCGACAGTTTCGAGGTGGCCGACTCGACGTGGCAGGCCTTCCAGTCGGCGCTGGACCTCACGGTGGATCACCAGTTGCCGATGTGGGATGCGCTCATCCTGTCCGTCGCGGCCGAGAGCCGCTGCAGGCTGCTGCTGAGCGAGGATTTCTCCAACGGCTTCACCTGGCGGGGAGTGACGGTCGTCAACCCGTTTGTGCCCGAACGCTCTGGATTGTTCAATCGCCTGCTGCATGGCGGCGATTGAGCCGGCCGCGCGACGGATGGCCATGCAAGTCCCTGTCGCCGTTGGACGACCTGTCACTTCGCCACACAAAGGAGGAATCGTCCGTCAAAAATTTCCCTGAGATTACTTCCGTTATCTGTTGCCAACATCGAAATTGCCGGTTCGTGGCGCCGCCGCGCTTCAGCTACGCTGTACAGCACAGCCGCGCGACACCATCGCGCCGAGGAGCCTGCGGATGACGAACAGACAGCGCGAGCCGCTGCGCCTGCATGTACCGGAGCCCAGTGGGCGTCCCGGGCAGCACACCGATTTTTCCTATCTGCACCTGTTCCCGGCCGGCGTCGCGCGCCGGCCGCCAATCGACGTCGCGCCGGCCGACACCGCCGACCTGAGCTACGCGCTGGTGCGCGTGCTCGACGACGATGGCCGCGCGGTCGGCCCCTGGGTGCCCGCTGCCGATGCTGCACTGCTCAAGCGTGGCCTCGTCGCGATGCTGCGAACCCGCGCCTTCGACGCGAAGATGTTGACCGCGCAGCGGCAAAAGAAGATTTCCTTCTACATGCAGTGCCTTGGCGAGGAGGCCATCGCGACCGCGCACGCACTGGCGCTTGAGCCGGGCGACATGTGCTTCCCGACCTACCGCCAGCAGGGGCTGCTGCTCGCGCGCGACGACATTCCGATGGCCGAGCTGATGTGCCAGCTCATGAGCAACGAGCGCGACCCGATGAAGGGCCGCCAGCTGCCGGTGATGTACTCCTACAAGCGCGCCGGCTTCTTCACGATCTCGGGCAACCTGGCGACGCAGTTCATTCAGGCCGTCGGCTGGGCGATGGCGTCGGCAATCAAGGGCGACACCAAGATCGCCTCCGGCTGGATCGGCGACGGCGCGACCGCAGAGGCCGACTTCCACACCGCGCTGACCTTCGCCCACGTCTACCGCGCGCCGGTGATCCTCAACGTCGTCAACAACCAGTGGGCAATCTCGACCTTCCAGGCGATCGCCGGCGGCGAGGCGACGACCTTCGCCGCACGCGGCGTCGGTTGCGGCATCGCCAGCCTGCGCGTCGACGGCAACGACTTCCTCGCGGTGCTCGCCGCATCGCGCTGGGCCGCCGAGCGGGCACGCAGCAACCTCGGCCCGACGCTGATCGAGTGGGTAACCTACCGCGCCGGCGCGCATTCGACCTCCGACGACCCGTCGCGCTACCGGCCCGCCGACGACTGGGAACACTTCCCGCTGGGCGACCCGATCGAGCGGCTCAAGCGCCACCTGGTCGCGCTCGGCGTCTGGAGCGACGACGAGCACGAGCGCACGCGCAAGGCCCTGGAGGCCGAGGTCGCGGCGGCGCAGAAGGAGGCCGAGCGCCACGGGACGCTGCTGGACGGACACATCCCCCCGCTGGAGTCGATGTTCGAGGACGTCTTCGCGGCCATGCCGCCGCACCTGCGCGACCAGCTGCGCCAGGCGCACGAGGCCGAGGCGGCGCGCCGCGCCGGCAAGGAGGCCTGAGATGGCGCAGATGACGATGATCCAGGCGCTGCGCTCGGCGATGGACGTGATGCTCGGCCGCGATCCGAACGTCGTGGTCTTTGGCGAAGACGTCGGCTACTTCGGCGGCGTGTTCCGCTGCACCGAAGGGCTGCAGGCGAAGTACGGCCGCTCGCGGGTTTTCGACGCGCCGATCTCCGAGGGCGGGCTGGTAGGCGTCGCGGTCGGCATGGGCGCCTACGGGCTGCGGCCGGTGGTCGAGGTGCAGTTCGCCGACTACTTCTACCCGGCCTCGGACCAGATCGTCTCCGAGGCGGCGCGGCTGCGGTACCGCTCCGCCGGCGACTTCACGGCGCCGCTCACCATCCGCATGCCCTGCGGCGGCGGCATCTACGGCGGCCAGACGCACAGCCAGAGCCCGGAGGCGCTGTTCACGCATGTCTGCGGCATCCGCACCGTGATGCCCTCGACGCCCTACGACGCGAAGGGACTGCTGATCGCGGCCATCGAGTGCGACGACCCGGTCATCTTCCTGGAGCCCAAGCGGCTCTACAACGGGCCCTTCGACGGCCATTCCGACAAGCCGGTCGTGCCCTGGTCCAGGCATCCGGCCAGCGAGGTGCCCGAGGGCCACTACACGGTGCCGCTGGAGTCGGCGGCGGTGTTCCGGCCCGGGCGCGACGTCACCGTGCTCGCCTACGGCACGATGGTCTTCGCCTCGGAGGCGGCGGTGCACGAAAGCGGGGTCGATGCCGAGATCATCGACCTGCGCAGCCTCTGGCCGCTGGACCTGCCGGCCATCGTCGAGTCGGTGAAGAAGACGCGGCGCTGCGTGGTCGTCCACGAGGCGACGCGCACCAGCGGCTTCGGTGCGGAGCTGGTCGCGCTGGTGCAGGAGCACTGCTTCTACCACCTGGAGGCGCCGATCGAGCGCGTCACCGGCTGGGACACGCCGTACCCGCATGCGCTGGAATGGGCCTATTTCCCGGGCCCGGCGCGCATCGCCGCGGCGCTGCGCCGCGTGATGGAGGACTGAGCATGGCTGCACGCGTCGTCAAGGTGCCGGACGTGGGCGAAGGCATCGCCGAGGTCGAGGTCGTCGAGTGGCATGTGA
>JAEYPG010000302.1 GCA_023410975.1 Pseudomonadota bacterium | reverse complement strand
GTTCCTGGAGAGCGCGCAGCGGCTGCTGCGCGACCTCTCGCTGAGCGTGGCCGACCTGGGCGAGCATGTGGCGCGCCGGCGCGGGCGCGTGGCCCTGGCAGCGCTGCCGGCGTTGGCTGCGGGCTGGCTGCCGCCATTGCTGGCGGCATTCCGCCGGCGCTATCCGGACATCGAGCTGGACGTGGCCGATGCGCTGTCCGAAGGCTGCGTGGAGCGCGTGCGCGCCGGCCAGGCCGACTTCGCGCTGGCGGCGGTGCGCGCCGTCGCGCCGGAGCTGCTGGTGGAGCCTTTCTGCGCCGACGGCTTTCACCTCGTGTGCCCGCGCACGCATGCGCTGGCGCGGCGCGACAGCGTGCGGCTGCGCGACCTGGCGGGCGAGCCCTTCATCCACCTGGCGCGCAACAGCAGCGTGCGGCAGCACATCGAGTCGGCGTTGTGGCCGGGGGCGCTGGCGCTCAAGCCGGTGATGGAGCTGGAGCAGCTCAGCACCGTGGCCGGCATGGTGCGCGCCGGGCTGGGCATCACGGTGGTGCCGGCGCTCACGCTGTTCCACTTCGAGCACCCGGAGCTGGTCACGCGCCCCGTGGTGGATGCTCCGGGGCTGCGGCGGCAGATCTACAGCATCCGCCGCCGCGACCGCAGCCTCTCCATCGCGGCGCAGGCGCTGTTCGACGAGCTCATGGCGCAGCGCCCGGCGCTGGAGGCGGCGTGAGTCAGGGCTTGGGCACCAGCATGTAGCCCTCGATGCGCCGCGCGCCGGACGACGAGATGGTCTGGCCGGTGCCGACGATCACGCCGGTGTCGCTGATGGCGTTGGCGTCGCCCAGCGCATACCAGCCCCGGCTCAGCGCCTCGGGCAATTCGGCCAGCGGCACCGAGGTCGCGCCGTTGTCGCGCCAGACCCGGCCGCGCCCGCGCGGATCGGCCGTGCCCTCGAATTTGTAGCCGGCCACTTCGCGGAGATTGTTCAATCCCCGCGCAAAGGTCGGATAGCCCGGTTCCGCGCGCAGGCGCTTGTAAACGTCGCCCGAACGCAGAAATGCCATCGCGCTGAAAAGCTCGCCCGTGGCGCCGGCGTACATATACCCGGCGATGTCGCCGTTGTCGTTGATCCCGGTCGGAACCAGGTTGTCGAAGCCCGTGGGTATTCTCAGGATTTGAGGGGTGCGCCCTTTCAATTTCCGGATGCCCTGCTTATACCGAATGCCATCCACCTCGACTTCCCGGTAGCCGACAATGTCGCCGTAACGGTTTATTGCCGTGGCCTGGGCCGACAGGCCGCCCCAGGTGCCCAGGTCCGTGCTGGCCGTGCCTTTCCAGAGCATCGCGTGGCGCACCCCGGGCGCCGATTCGGACCAGCCCGCGATCTCGGATTGGTTGTTGATCGCCGCCGCGTAGGAACTGCCCCCGCCCAGCGAGGGCAGCGTGCTGATGGCGCCGGTGTCCAGCTTCCAGCGGAAGGCCTGGGTCTGCGCGCCTTGCGTGAACCAGCCGACGACTTCGCCCAGGTTGTTGACGCCCCGCGCCTCGCCGGGACCGTCGGTGTAGATGACCTTGGGTGCCTGGCCCGCAACGAAATAGGCCGGGCGCATATTGCCTTCGATGCTGAACCAGACGTTGCCTGCCGCCGCCTTGCCGTTGCGGCTCAGGGCCAGGCCGAAACTGCTGCCGCCTTGTACCGTGCCCAGCCGCAGCACGCGGTAGCCATTGGTGCCGGTAGCCAGCGCCGCGGATTCCGGAACCTCGTCATCGATTTCAACCGCTTGTGCCGCCTGCATCAGGCCCGCGGTGAACAGGGGAATCAAACAAAAAAGCCGCTTCATGAAACCCTCCAGGGAAAACTGCTGCACGCTCCGCTCGTGCCTGAATCAGCCTAGCGACATACTTCAGTTTTCCCACCCCCGAGGCGGGCCATGTGTTGTTTTACAGGGTTGGAATTATTTGAATATATGACCCGGGTGTTCCCCGGGTTTCCAATACCGTGCGCGTAGTTCATCGCGGATTTGCCGGCGGTGCTTCTCGGCCGTGTGCCGAAGCGAGGCGCAATCCGGCCTCAGGCGGGGGCGGCCATTCCCGGATCTGCCTCACGCGGCCGGGTCCGCCTCCTCCAGCGCCAGGGTGATGCTGAAGGTGCTGCCCTGGCCCGGCACGCTTTGCAGCGCCACCTCGCCGCCCATCATGGCCACCAGGCGCGCGACGATGGACAGGCCCAGCCCCGTGCCGCCGAAGCGCCGCGTGGTGGAGGCATCAGCCTGCGTGAAGGGCTCGAACACGGCCTGCTGCTGCTCGGCAGAGATGCCGATGCCGGTGTCGCTGACGTCCAGGCGCAGCCGCGCGCGCGGCCCCTGGCGCTCCAGCAGCCGCGCGCGCAGCGTCACCTGTCCCTCGGCGGTGAACTTCACGGCGTTGCCCAGCAGGTTGGAGAGCACCTGCCGCAGCCGCAGCGCGTCGCCGCGCAGCCACGCCGGCAGCTCGGGGTCGATCTCCAGTTGCACGCGCAGCGGCTTGCCCGTGGCCTGCGCCTCGGCCTGGGCGTGCAGCGCCTGCAGCAGCGGCCGTGTCTCGAAGGGCTGCTCCTCCAGCCGCATCTCGCCCGCCTCGATCTTGCTGAGGTCCAGCACGTCGTTGACCAGCGCCAGCAGGTGCGTGCCGGCATTGGCGATGTGCTGCACGTACAGGCCCTGCCTCTCTTCCAGCGGCATGCGCTGCAGCAGCTGGCTCAGGCCGATGACGGCGTTGAGCGGGGTGCGGATCTCGTGGCTCATGTGCGCCAGGAAGGCGCTCTTGGCCCGGTTGGCCGCTTCCGCCTGCTCGGTGCGGCGGCGCAACGCCTCTTCCTGGCGCTGGCGCTCGGCCGCGCGCAGCATGCCGTGCAGCAGCAGCGCCAGCACGGCGAATGCCATCGCCACGCCCAGCCCGGCCACCGCCGGCGACAGCAGCTGCAGCTGCCGCAGGAAGGCCGGCCGCGCCTGCACCTCCAGCAGCCACTCCCGCCCGAACACCGCCAGCTGCACCCGCTGCGCCGGCAGGTTCCCCCGGCTCTGCCAGCCGGTCGAGGTGTAGAAGCGGTCGGGCGGGTTCCAGGGCTTCAGGTCGCTCAGCGAAAGCGCCAGCGTGCTGAACTGCGCGTCGAAGTCGGCCAGCACGTCGTTGGCCACCAGCAGCATCACGGCCCAGCCGTAGGTGGCCGCCTCGCGCTGGGCGCGCGTGAGGGTGCCGCCGTGGGTATAGATGGGCAGCGACAGCACGAAGCCGTGCCCTTCGGGCGTGCCGGGCAGCAGCAGCGTCAGCGGCGCCGACAGGCGCGGCACGCCGCTGACCATGGAGGCGCGCAGGCACACGCGGCGCCGGATCTCGGTGGCGAGGTCCAGGCCCTCGACGTCCTGCCAGTCGGGCGAGGGGGGCTCCATGAACATCAGCAGGAAGCGCTCGGGCGCGTCCAGCCCGTCGGGTTGAAGCTCGCGGATGCGGAAGCTCGGCTCGCCCTTGTGGCGCATCTCGGCCATGAAGGCGTCGTCCTGCTCGCGCAGCGTGCGGCGCACGAAGCCCACGCCGCTGGCGCCGGGGAAGCGCTCGCGCAAGTCGAAGGAGCCGGTGAAGCGGCGGAAGGCCTCGCGCGTGAGCGCCTCGGCCGAGGTGCCGGCCACGCGCACCGCGCCGCGGGTGGCGTAAAGGGCGTATTCGTAGGAGTGCATGCGCTCGCGCAGCCGTGCGCTCACCTGCCCCGTGGCGGCCTGCAGCTGGGCCTGGACCCGGGCCTCGTTGCTGATCCACTGCAGCCAGCCCACGGCCACGCCGGCCACCAGCCCGATGAGCAGCACGGCCAGGCTCCAATGGCGCGGCTCCCCAGGGAGCCGCGCTGCGGTTGGTGCGCTGCGGTCGTTCATGCCCCCATTAGAACAAGGGGGACGGCGGCTTCAGCGCCTATGCGCCGTCCTGTTCGCCGCCGGACGCGTCTTGCCCGCCGTCGTGCATCTCCAGGGAGGCATCCGCAAGGCCGAGGTACCGCGCCAGGCCCTGCTCCAGCTCGGCCTGCCAGGCCTCGGGGCTGAGGATGCGCAGGTGCGGCATCCAGTAGCGCACGATGGGAAGCACCTGGCCGGCGTGCGCGGCCTGCAGCGAGACGAGCAGGCTACCGTCCTCCAGCGACTGCTCGATCTTCTGGCTGGCGATGAGCTTGCGCCGCCGGAAATGCGGCGCCGCCTGTGCGTCGATGCGCAGCAGCACGCGCTGGCGCGCCTGCCACAGCGTGTCCTCGTCGGCGAGCTGGCGCTCGGTGCCGGGGTCGGGGGTGAAGCTCTCGCGCGACACCCGCAGCGCCTGCATGCGCGCCAGCGAGAAGGTCTTGAACTGCCCGCGGTCGCGCGCCGCGAGGTACCAGGCGCCCTTGTGGCGCAGCAGCCGGTAGGGCTCGATGCCGGCGTAGGCCTGCACCAGGCCTTCGTCCTTGTGCAGCTCGAAGCCGATGCGCCGGTGGGCGACGAT
>JAEYPG010000189.1 GCA_023410975.1 Pseudomonadota bacterium | reverse complement strand
TGTCGCCTTACGCGGGGGCCGCCGCAGCGCTGGCCGAGCTTCCGGCCGACGCCGTGCTGCTGCTGGACCCCCGGCGCGTGACGCTGGCCTTCCGCGAGCAGCTGCGCTGCCGCGTGGTGGAGGCCATCAACCCCAGCACGCTGCTCAAGAGCCGCAAGACGGCCCAGGAAGCCGCCCACGTGCGCGAGGCCATGATCGAGGACGGCGCGGCCATGTGCGCCTTCTACGCCCGCTTCGAGCAGGCCCTGGCGCGCGGCGAGCGGCTCACGGAGCTGACCGTGGACGAGTGGCTCAGCGGCGAGCGCGCCAAGCGCGCGAACTTCGTCGGCCTGAGCTTCCCGGTGATCGCCGGCTTCAACGCCAACGGCGCCATGCCGCACTACCGCGCCACCGAGGACTCGCACGCCGTGATCGAGGGCGATGGCCTGCTGCTCATCGACTCGGGCGGCCAGTACTTGGGCGGCACCACCGACATCACACGCGTCTGGGCCATCGGCACGCCCTCGGCGGCCATGAAGCGCGACTACACGCTGGTGCTCAAGGGCACGATGGCGCTGTCGCGCACGCGCTTTCCGCGCGGCACGCTCAGCCCGATGCTGGACGCCATCGCGCGCGCGCCGCTGTGGGCCGAGGGCATCGAGTTCGGCCACGGCACCGGCCACGGCGTGGGCTACTTCCTCAACGTGCACGAGGGCCCGCAGAGCATCAGCAAGGCGCAGCCGGACCCGACCATGGCGATGGAGCCGGGGATGATCACCTCCATCGAGCCCGGCGTGTACCGCAGCGGTCGCTGGGGCGTGCGCATCGAGAACCTGGTGCTCAACGTGGCGGCCGAGACGCCGGAGGCCGGCGCCTTCGGCGAAATGCTGGAGTTCGAGACGCTGACGCTGTGCCCCATCGACACGCGCTGCATCGACGCCTCGCTGCTGCGCCCCGACGAGGCGGCCTGGCTCAACGCCTACCACGCCACCGTGCGCGAACGCCTGGCGCCGCGGCTGCAGGGCGACGCGCTGGCCTGGCTGCTGGCGCGCACCGCGCCGCTCTGAGCCGCGGCCACGCCCGCGCGCCGTACCGCCCCTTCCCGCCACGACGGCCGCCCTCACCGGCGGCCGTCGCCGTTTCGGCGCGGCTCGCAGCCAGGGTGCGCGCGATGCGCCCCCAAGGGACATATCCCCCAAACGGGGGAAGCCCTTGGTCACCACGGCGCGCCGGGTACGGGCTCTGCCGTTGCCCCTCACCCTGAAGAGGGCCCACACTGGGGTGGGCTTCGGGGGCACGCCGTCATGGACATCCCTTTTGAACCGCATTGCCTCAGCGCGTGTCGGCCGGTGCTGGCCGCGCTGGTCACGCTGCTCACGGCCGCCACCGCGGCGGCCCAGGAATACCGGCCTCCCGGGTCGTCCGTGAGCTATGCGCTCAGTACCTCCATGCTGCGCAGTCCGGACGACATCGCCGAGCAGTCCCGGGTGGAGCTGGTGCGCTGGAAGGCGGTGGGCGACAACGCCTGGGGCATGGGGCTGGGCGCCCTCCGCGACGGCAACAACCCGCTGCGCCCGGGGCTGGGCGTGCACTGGCGCTCCCGCATTACCGACCGCCAGCGCCTGGACCTCAGCGCCTGGCGCCATTTCGACAATGGCGCCACGCCGGCCCTGTCGCCCGATGGAGTCCCGGCGGAGATCAGCACCCGCATCGAGCTGCAGTTCGCCTCGCCGCGCAGCTCGGCCAGCTTCGGCGAAGGCGGTGTCCTGGGCATGCAGCTCAGCAGCAGCTCCAAGGTTTCCATGCGGCTGCGCGGCGGCAAGCCGATGGTCTATTACCGGATGCAGTTCTGACGGCAAGGCCGGAGCCGGCACGGCCCGTCCAGGCCGGCCGGCCGGCCGGCGGCGGTCCTCACGCCCCCGCCCGCTCCAGCCGCGCCGACAGCGCCGCCTGCAGCGTGTCCGCGCTGTCGATCAGGTGCGCGCGCGCCTCGGGGCTCAGGTCGCCGCGCTTGGCCGCCGCCTGCAGGCGCGGCAGCAGCGCCAGCGCCTCGCTGCGCACCAGCGCGCGGGCATCGGCACGCGACAGCGACTGCGGACGCAGCAGCTGCTGCGCCAGCCGGTTCACGTGCTCGCGCTGCAGCTCGCGCCGCGTGGCCGGGATGTCGCCGCGCCCGGACAGCTCGCGCCATACCTCGCGCGTGAGCCGGCCGTACAGCTCCGAGAGGTGGAAGGCGTCCTGAGCACGCGCGAACTTGCCTTCGCTGTCCAGCAGCCGCTGCGCCACGTCGTCGCTCATGAGCTGCGCCAGCAGCGCGCGCTGCATGCCGATGACCATGGGCGCGATGGAGAAGTCGGTGGACACCGGCCCCGCGCCGGCGCTCAGCGCCTCGCCGCGCTCCTGGAAGTCCGGCGCCAGGCGCCGCTGCAGCGCCGGCGACACGCGCAGCCCCTCCGGCGAGAGCACCTGCGCCACCAGCAGCTCCAGTGCCGCGCGCTGCGTGGCCGCAGGCACGGGCTGCAGCGGGTCGCGCCCGCTGCCGGGGAA
>JAEYPG010000187.1 GCA_023410975.1 Pseudomonadota bacterium | reverse complement strand
CGTCAGTGAAAGTTCACCGTTCGCCCTGAGCTTGTCGAAGGGCCTGTTGGCCGGTTGTGCCAGGGGCTTCGACAGGGCCTGTCCTGAGCTTGTCGAAGGGCTCAGCCCGAACGGGTTTTCTTTCAGTGCCAACAAGAACTGGAATCAGGCCTCCAGCCGCTCCACCACGCAGGCGTGCAGCTCCTGCGGGCGGCCGAGGTGGTAGCCCTGGACCTGGTCCACGCCCACGCTGCGCAGCAGTGCCAGCGTCTCCTCGTCCTCGACCATCTCGGCCACGGTGATCTTGTTGAGCCCCTTGGCCACGTCCACGATGGCGCGCACGAACACCAGGTCGTTGCGCTCGCGCGCCAAGTTGCGCACGAACAGGCCGTCGATCTTGAGCACGTCCGCGGGCAGGTGCTTCAGGTACGCGAAGGAGGCGAAGCCGCTGCCGAAGTCGTCCAGGCACACGCGGCAGCCCATCGCGTGCAGCTGCCCGATCAGGCGCTGCGCGTCGCGCAGGTCGCCCACGGCCGCAGTCTCGGTCAGCTCCACCAGCAGCCGGTGCGGCGCCACGCCGTAGCGGCGCAGCTCGCGCTCGATGTGGCGCGGCAGGGCCGGGTCCTCGAAGGAGCGCCCGGAGATGTTCACCGCCACCGCCGGCAGGCTTGGCACCGCCGCCAGCGCGGCGACGGCGCGGCTGAGCACCCAGCGGTCGATCTCGCGGATGAGCCCGCTGCGCTCGGCGTGCGCGATGAACTGGCCCGGCGTGATCAGCCGCGCCGGGTCGGCGTCGTCGCGCAGGCGCAGCAGCACCTCGTAGTGCTGCAGCGAGCGGTCGCTTGCGTTGTAGATGCCCTGGAACAGCGGCACGAAGCGGTCCTGGTCCAGCGCGCGGCGCAGCCGCTCGTTCCAGCCGATGCGCGCGAGCTTCTCGTCGGTGGCGTCGCGCTCGCGGTCGTAGACCTGCCAGCCGTTGCGGCCCGCCTCCTTGGCCTGGTACATGGCGGCGTCGGCGCGCGCCACCAGCTCGTCGGGGTTGTCGGCGTGCTCGGGGAACAGCGCGATGCCCAGGCTGGAGGTCAGCCGCAGGCTCTGGCCACGGAAGGCCACCGGCAGCCGCGCGACGGCCTGCACCACCCGCTGGCACAGCGCCTGCACCATCTCCGGCCCCTCGGGCTCGCAGATCAGCGCGAACTCGTCGCCGCCCAGCCGCGCGTAGAACTCGCTGCGCCGCACCAGCGCGCCCACCTCCGCCGCGACCTGGATCAGCACCTTGTCGCCGGCCTGGTGGCCGAAGCGGTCGTTGATGAGCTTGAACTCGTCCAGGTCGAACATCAGCAGCGCCACCTGCGTGCCCTGCCGCCCCGCGTGCGCCAGCCGCCGCTGCAGCTCGTGCTGGAACGAGCGGCGGTTGTACAACCCCGTGAGCGGGTCGCGCTCGGCCAGGTAGACCAGTTGCTGCGAGGTGCGGCGCTCCACCGTGACGTCGTTGAGGATCCACAGCCGCCCGATGGGCTGGCCGTCCTCGTTGCACACCGGGTGCGCCGTGCGCGTGAGCACCGTGCCGTTGCTCAGCGGCAGCTCCTGGGTGGCGACGCGGCCCTCGCCGGTGGCGAAGCAGTCGTCGGAGACGCCGCGCACCGCGGCCAGCGCCGCCAGCGCCTGCACCGCGTGGCCGTCGAGCTCGGCGTCGGTGTCGATGCCCAGCAGCCGGCACAGCGCGGGGTTGTGGTAGACGATGCGGTTGCGCTCGTCCACGAACAGGATGCCGCTGGTCATGGCCGACAGCAGCGCCGACAGCCGCGCATGCTCCGCGCGCGATTGCGCCAGGTAGCACTCCTGCAGCGCGTGCGCCTCCTGCAGCGCCTGCATGCGCTCGGCGATGGCCGCGGCCATGGTGTTGAACGCCCGCGTGAGCGTGCCCACCTCGCTGCCGCTGTTGACGGGCAAGCGCACGTCGAAGCCGCCCTCGGCGATGCGCTGCGCCGCGCCGGTGAGCTGCTTGAGCGGGCGCGTGAGCCAGCGCCCCACCACCACCAGCAGGCCCAGCGAGGCCAGGATCGCCGCCGTGCCGATGGCCACGTTGCGCGCCACCAGCTGCTGCGCCGTGTCGCGCAGCGCCTGCAGCGCGATGCCGAAGTGCAGCCGCCCGGAGCTCTGGCCGGCCAGCTCGACGGGCATCTCCACGTCGAAGAAGCCGTCGGCCAGGTCCAGCCGCAGCTCGGTGTCCACCGGCGGCAGCCGCCGCGACATGTCCCAGCCCTCGCTGGCGATGGGCCGGCCCTCGCGGTCCAGCAGCACCAGGTAGGCCAGGGCCTGCGCGCTGCGGCTCTCGCGCAGGATCTCCTGCAGCGTGACGATGTCCTCCTGGGCCAGCGGCGCGGCGAGCGCGGCGTTGAGCAGCGGCTTGGACTGCTCCACGCGCAGCGCGGCCTGCGCGCACAGCGCCCCGTCCATGAGCTGCGCGCCGCTGAGCACCAGCAGGCCCAGCACCACCGCTTCGAGCAGCACGCAGGCCAGGATGATGCGCGCCGACAGCGAACCCAGCAGCTCCCGCAGGCGGCTCAACGCAGGGTCTCCAGCTGTGCCTCAAGGTCATCCACCAGCGGGTCGAGGCTGGCCATGTCGCGCGCGGACACCGGCACCAGCGTGCCGTGGCCCAGCTCCTCCATGAAGCGCCGCCCGGCCTCGGTGCCGTTGGCGAACTCCACCATGAGGCGGCGCAGCCTCTCGACCTCCGGCGCGCGCAGCGCCGGGCTGGCCAGGTACAGCAGCGGCGTGGTGGTGCTCAGCACCGCCAGCGTGCGCACCGGCGCGGCGGCGGCGGCGCCGGTCTGCAGCAGCGTGGTGGAGGAACTGATGGCGGCCACCGCGTCGCCGCGGCGCATTGCCGCCAGCGAATTGGCGTGGCTGCTGGTGGGACGCACCGTCACGTCGCGCCCGGGCGCCAGCCCGCGCTCGCGCAGCGCGCGTACCCCCGCCAGCGTCAGCGTGGCCAGCGGATCGGTGGTGGCGACGGTCTGGCCGCGCAGGCCCGAGACGCCCTGCAGCGCGCTCTCCTTGAGCGTGACCAGCAGCACTTCCAGCGAGTTCTGCGGGCGCAGCAGCGGCACGTAGCCGGTCTCGTTCTGCGCCAGGCGCCCGAAGGCCGGCGAGGTGGCGATCAGGTCGTAGTCGCGCTTGGCGGTCTTGTCGAGGAAGGTCACGTAGTCCGGCGCGGTCACCAGCCGCACCGGGCGCTGCAGCGAGCGCTCCAGGTGTTCCTGCAGCGGCCTGTAGAGCTGCACGATCGTGCGCGCGCTCAGATAGGGAACGACGCCCAGCGTCAGCGCACGCTCGCCCGCGGCGCGGGTCGCAGGAGCAAGGGCGAGCACGAAGCCCACCAGGAACATCAAAAGGGCGCGCATCGGTGTCACCGCCGCTGTGGTTGGAAATGCCCCTGCTCCCCAACCCCGGGGTGCGGCGCTCAGCCGCGCATTGTCGCCGCGCAGGAACCGTGGTCCTGCCATGAAAACCGTTTACCACGTGATACATGACACGGCACGGGTCGCGATCGGACCGTTGCGGCGGCTTCACTTTTCTTTAGGAAGCCGTTTTTTCAGATTCTGAAGGCGCGGCAAGCACTTGGCGGGCTTTCGGCCCTTCGGCGCATGCTGCACAGCACGTAAAATGCGTTGCGATGAATCAATGACTTACAGCACGTAAGTAAACAGCGTGCAGCCACCGGCGCGGCCCAGCTAAGCGCTGATGGTCAGGTAGCCACAGTACCAGTCGCGCATTGGAGCCGCGGAGTCCAATGCTGAGCTGCTATGGCAGCTGGTGGATCAACTCAACGCGCTGCTGCATACCGAGCGGTGACAAGCACTTAGCTGGCTTTTGTCTAATCTGACGCTGTCAGTTCTGGGGGCGTCTCCCTCTGAAACGGGCTGCGTTCTGTTAGACAGCCGCCTCGGCGGCGCTGGCACTGGTAAAACAGGCAATAGCGCCGCTGCCGGGCGCGCCGGCACCGCTGCCTCCACCAGCACGTCGCGCTGCACGTGCACCTGCTGGGTTTCTTCGCCAATCTATGGATGGTTTTGCTCGTGATGCAAGTGAGGAGTTCTACACACTTACCCGGATAGCTGCTCTTACGAATAGCAGGTTGCGCAGGCATGATCGGGATGCGCGGGTTGTGTCTGTGCAATTTTCGTTGCAACCGGGCATTCCCCGGAGAATGCCGCCCACAATTGGCAAGGAACTTGACCTGCCTAAAATCAACGTCAAAAAATATAAAACACCAATTGCTGCAACAAATGAAACGCGCTCTTATTTTTGGCTTCTCTGTAACAGCCGACAAATCCGGCTTTGCTTACCTTACTCGTAAGCTGGCGAAATCAAATCCCAGTGACTGCATTGACATAGAGGTGTGCGGCATAGGCGGTATAAGCCCTTTGGTCCTAGCAGAGCTATATGATGACTTAATCCTTAGACATGGACGCTTTGATTATGTCTTTCTTGAGATATCAACCAGCATTTTTAGCTCCAGAGTCAACAATTGGGAGCGCGAAGGTCTAAGCGTCCTATACGATCTCTTTGATCGCATTGCTGCCAGCGGAGCGAGAATAGCTTTGATCAATCTTTATAGGGATGACTTTGAACACGACTACCACATCTATGACATGCTCCTTGAAGCAATAGCTGCTCGCCACAATATCTCAGTCTTGGACCTAGGGGCGGGACTGCTTCGCCGCAGCGGAAAGTCATTTTGCAAATCTTTGCTTAATGACTTTGTGCACACAAACACAAAAGGCTCGGAATTTCAGGCGAAGCAGACGTGGGAATTCATTCGTGACGTAGTAAAGGCTGACCAAAAAAACGCGACATTGCCTGCTCCAAAGC
>JAEYPG010000169.1 GCA_023410975.1 Pseudomonadota bacterium | reverse complement strand
GCGCCGTGTTGCGCGCGTGGTTGTCCTTGTTGCCCAGCGCCAGGTTCGCCACGTCGCGGCGCAGGTATTCCAGCAGCTCGGCTTGCGGATCGGTGCAGCGCCGCAGCAGCTCGCGGCAGACCTCGTCGTGGCTGGGCAGCAGGCCGAAGCCCGGCTTGCCGGTAAGGCTGGCGATGCTTTCCTGCGCCAGCCGCTGCACGCCGGCGCCCACGGGCCGCCGGTCGAAGCGCGGGATGAACAGCGCCCGCTCATGCCGCGTCAGCGCCGCATGCACGCGCAGGCCCAGACGCTGCGCCAGGGCCATGTAGGGCGCCTCGTGCCGCAGGATGCAGTCCAGCCGCTCGTTGCTGCCGCGCCCGAACTTGACGATGAAATGCTCCACGGCCTCGCCGTCGGGCAGCGCGTGGTCCAGGTAAAGCAGCCCGTCGCGAGCGCGCGTCAGAAGCAGCTTGGGCCATTCGCCCTGCACCCCCGAGGAGCCGGCAACGAAGAGCCCCAGGGCGCCCAGGTGCTCGGTGAAGGCTTCGCTGCGCCGGGCCACCTCCAGGTCGGTGAAGCCTTGGGCCGGCCGCCGTTGGCGCATCAACCAGTCGGCAGCCTCCTTGACCCGCAAATGGCCGACCGGATTGCCGGCCCCTGCCAGCAGCAGTGCCCAGTCCGCAGGCTCGGCTGCGGTCTCGGGCAAGCCCAGGCCTCGCAGCAGCTCCGCACGTCCGTAGCCCTGCGGAAGCATGTCGATGAGAAAGACCGGCCAGTGGTCCAGCTCGAAGGCGTCCAGCCGCACCGGCCATCGGCAACTCAAGGCATGGGCGTCGCGCGCGCCCTGGTGCTCCACGGCCCAGGCCGTGTCGTAGCCGGTGTAGCTCCTGGCCCGCCAGCCTTCCTTCACGTCACCGAACAGGCTGACGCTGGCTGCGTCGTGCCAAGCGCCCTGCGCGAAAAGCTGGATGGTGCAGGAGGCATTCATTTACACAGAATTCTGTGTTGATTGACTTGAATTTTATAAGCAATAAGCGTAGAAATCCGTGCAATCGGGCTTTGTTGATCCCGGTCACGGGCAGCCGCCTCGTGCCGGCCCCTCCTGTAAGCCTGCTCGGCCATGCTCCCCGGGTCGTTCCGGCCCCTGAGGGCCTGCAGCAAGAGGAGACGTCCCGATGACGCGCATCAACCCCTACGAAATCGGACTGGACAAGAACGCGGCCAACTTCGTGCCGCTGTCGCCGCTGAGCTACCTGGAGCGCGCGGCTGCCGTGTACCCGCAGCGCCTGGCGCTGGTGCACGGCGCGCTGCGCCAGACCTGGCGTGAAACCTTCGAGCGCTGCCGGCGCCTGGCCAGCGCGCTGCAGCGCCGCGGCGTGGGCCGGGGCGACACGGTGGCGGCGATGCTGCCCAACGTGCCCGCGATGGTCGAGGCCCACTTCGGCGTGCCGGCCGCGGGCGCGGTGCTCAACACGCTCAACACGCGGCTGGACGCGGAGTCCATCGCCTTCATGCTCCAGCACGGCGAGGCCAAGGTGCTGCTCACCGACCGCGAGTTCGCCGGCGTGGTCTCCAAGGCGCTGGCGCTGCTGGGCGACCAGCGCCCGCTGGTGGTGGAGGTGGAGGACGAGCTGGCCCCGCCCGGACCGCGCCTGGGCGAGATGAGCTACGAGGAGCTGCTGGCAGGCGGCGACCCCGCCGCGCCCTGGATGCTGCCCGCCGCCGAGTGGGACGCGATCGCGCTGAACTACACCTCCGGCACCACCGGCAACCCCAAGGGCGTGGTCACGCACCACCGCGGCGCCTACCTCAACGCCGCGAGCAATGCCATCGGCTGGAGCCTGCCGCAGCACCCGACCTACCTGTGGACGCTGCCGATGTTCCACTGCAACGGCTGGTGCTTCCCGTGGACGCTGGCGCTCGTGGCGGGCACCAGCGTGTGCCTGCGCAAGGTCGATCCGGCGCTGATCTACCCGCTCATCCGCGAGCACCACGTCACGCACATGTGCGGCGCGCCCATCGTGTACGGGCTGCTGATCCATGCTCCGGCGGCGCTGCGCGAGGGCATCGGGCACGAGATCAAGGGCCTGATCGCCGGCGCGGCGCCGCCGGCGGCGGTGATAGAGGGTTGCGAGCGCATCGGCATCGCCATCACTCACGTGTACGGCCTGACCGAGGTGTACGGCCCGGCGGCGTTGTGCGCGCAACAGGAGGAGTGGGAGTTGCTGCCGTTGCCCGAGCGCGCGCGGCTCAATGCGCGCCAGGGCGTGCCCTATCCGCTGCAGCAGGCCGTGACGGTGATGGACACCGCCACCATGCAGCCCGTGCCCGCCGACGGGCAGACGCTGGGCGAGGTGTGCTTCCGCGGCAACGCGGTGATGAAGGGCTACCTGAAGAACCCGGCGGCCACGCAGGAGGCCTTCGAGGGCGGCTGGTTCCGCACCGGCGACCTGGCGGTGCTGCACCCGGACGGCTACGTGAAGATCACCGACCGCAGCAAGGACGTGATCATCTCCGGCGGCGAGAACATCAGCTCGCTGGAGGTGGAGGACGTGCTGCACCGCCATCCGGACGTGATGCTGGCGGCGGTGGTGGCGCAGCCCGATCCGAAGTGGGGCGAGGTGCCCTGCGCCTTCGTGGAGGTGAAGCCGGGCTCCACGGTGGCGGAGGAGGAGCTCATCGAGTTCTGCCGCGCCCACCTCGCGCGCTTCAAGACGCCCAAGCGCATCGTCTTCGGCGAGCTGCCCAAGACCTCCACCGGCAAGATCCAGAAGTTCGTGCTCCGGCAGGCGCTGAAGTCGGCGAGCGCGATCGGTTGAGGCGGCCGGGCCTGCGGTGAAGCCGGCCATGAAGAAGCGCGCCGTTGGCGCGCTTTCGGGTGAGGCGGAGCCGGCCGTCAGGCCACGGCCGTCTTCACCTTCTCCGGCCGCAGCAGCCCGAACAAGTCCTTCGGGTCCTCCTGCGCCGGCACCAGGTCGATGCGCTGGCCGATGCCCTGGGCCAGCGCGGTGTCGTGCACGAAGCAC